>CAZMWD010000055.1:0-6996 GCA_964569685.1 uncultured Cocleimonas sp.
TTTTTACCCGTCCACGCCGTACCTGCAATATCAATATGCGCCCATTTATAGTCTTTGGTAAATTCAGCCAAGAAGCAAGCAGCAGTAATTGTACCGGCGGCGCGTCCACCGATATTACCTAAATCGGCAAAGGCACTTTTTAACTGTTTTTTATATTCATCGCCAATGGGCAATTGCCATGCACGATCGTTAATGGTGTTTCCTGCATCAATTATATCACTGGCTAATGCATCATCATTAGAAAGCACTGCACAGATATGATGCCCTAATGCGACAATACATGCTCCCGTAAGAGTAGCAGTATCAATTACCACGGCGGGTTTGTATTTGCCGACATAAGTGAGCGCATCACATAACACCATACGCCCTTCGGCATCGGTATTGAGCACTTCGATGGTTTTACCCGCCATCGAGGTGACAATATCGCCGGGCTTGGTGGCTCTTGCGCTGGGCATATTTTCTGCGGCGGCTAAAACCACGACTAGATTGATCGGTAATTGCATTTCTGCACAGGCTTTAAGTGTGCCTAACATACTGGCAGCGCCGGACATATCGAATTTCATTTCATCCATGCTTGCGCCGGGTTTCAGTGAGATTCCGCCGGTATCAAAGGTCACGCCTTTGCCCACTAAGGCAACGGGTGCTTCTGATTTATCTGTGCCAGTATACTCAAGAACAATCATTTTTCCGGGCTCATCACTGCCTTTACTTACCGATAAAAACGCACCCATGCCGAGCTTTTCCATATCGGCTTCTTCTAAAACATCTAAACTGATATTAGGAAAATCATCTGCAACCGTTTTAGCAATCTCGGCGATATAGGTTGGGGTACAGACATTACCGGGGTGATTAGCAAGGTCGCGCGATAGCTTCATACCTTTTGCAATTCCCACAGCATTATTAACAGCGGTGCTTATGTCTGCATCCATTTTTTCAGAAAAGGCGATGCTGACTTCTGACAATGTAGCATCGCTTTGCTCTGAATCATCACCCTTAGATTTATAGTCATTAAGGCTGTAAGCACTATCTGCATGCGCTAAAATAATCTGAGTGCTGGCTTGTTCTGCCTTTTCGCCTGTAAACGCATCGGCTAGATAAAAGCTCAACGTTTTAATATTGCTGTTTTTAACGGCTTTGCAGGCTTTTTTAGTGACCGCGCCCAACGCTTTGGTGGTGAATTTATTTTGATCGCCACACCCAACTAATAATACGCGCGAGGCAGAAACGCCATCCAGTTGATACATCATCTGAATGTGTCCCGATTGACCACTAAAATCACCCATATCTATAAGTTGAGTAATTGCTCCACCACTGGCTTTATCAATCTGTTGTGCGGCTGTGTGCAAAAAGGCTTGTTTCTTTTTACAGAAAACAGGAATTACGATGCAATCATCGGCGTTGTCTAAACTGGATGTTGCTTTATTAAAGGTGTATTTCATTGTTATTCCATTATGACTAAGGAGTGGATTAAAGAGTGATATATACTGCGATGAATATTAAATCAAGACGGATAAATAAGGAATAGAAAAATCATCTGTTAAATACCGTCTTTTTACTATCAATATAAGCATTTTGCTATATAATGACGCGTTTTTAAATTTGCCAAAACTTCAATTGGGCGTTTTGGCTTTCACTAAGGAAACTCTGACTTTAATTAGAGATTCTTTCACAGCATAAAGCAAGAGTATAGTCATGGCAGAAGAGCTAGAAAAATATCGTAATATTGGCATTTTCGCACACGTTGATGCGGGTAAAACAACCACAACAGAGCGTATCCTAAGCCTTACAGGTAAAATTCATAAAATTGGTGAGGTTCACGATGGTGAAGCGACGACCGACTTTATGGAGCAGGAAGCTGAGCGTGGAATCACTATCCAATCAGCAGCGGTAAGTGCGTTCTGGAAAGATCATCGCATGAATATCATCGATACACCGGGTCACGTTGACTTTACGGTTGAGGTTTATCGTTCGCTTAAAGTACTGGATGGTGGTATCGGTGTATTCTGTGCATCGGGCGGTGTTGAGCCTCAGTCAGAGACTAACTGGCGTTATGCGAATGAATCAGAAGTGGCGCGTATTATCTTCGTTAATAAATTAGACCGTATTGGTGCTGATTTCTACCGTGTTGTAAAACAGGTTGAAGATGTGCTGGGTGCAATCCCATTAGTGATGGTTCTTCCCATTGGTACAGAAGATAAATTCACCGGTGTTGTTGACCTGTTAACCCGTAAAGCATGGGTGTGGGATGGTTCTGATGATCCGCTGAATTACAAGATCGAAGACGTACCAGCCGATATGGTTGACATAGTGGAAGAGTGGCGTGAAAAACTCATTGAAATGGCTGTAGAGCAAGACGATGATGCAATGGAAAAATACCTTGAAGGTGAAGAGCCTGATATGGATACCATTAAGAAATGTATCCGCAAAGGTACAATCGCACTTGATTTCTTCCCAACTTATACGGGTTCTGCGTTTAAGAACAAAGGCATACAGCTTATTCTTGATGCAGTTATTGACTACTTGCCAAACCCAACAGAAGTTGATCCTCAGCCATTAACAGATGAAGACGGTGAAGAGACAGGTGAATTCGCAATCGTTTCTGTTGATGAGCCATTACGTGCGCTTGCATTTAAAATTATGGATGACCGTTACGGTGCATTGACCTTTATTCGTGTTTACTCCGGTAAACTTGAAAAAGGCAGCACGGTACTTAACTCCTACACAGGCAAAACAGAAAGAATCGGGCGTATTGTTGAAATGTCAGCGGATGAGCGAATTGAACTTGATGGCGCTCAAGCGGGCGACATCGTTGCTGTATTGGGTATGAAAAACGTACAAACAGGTCACACATTATGTGATCCTAAACACCCTGCGATTCTTGAGCCTATGGTGTTCCCAGAGCCTGTAATCTCAATTGCAGTATCACCAAAAGATAAAGGTGGTTCTGAAAAAATGGGTGTTGCAATCGGTAAAATGGTAGCAGAAGATCCTTCTTTCCGTGTTGAAACTGATGAAGACAGTGGCGAGACGATTCTACGTGGAATGGGCGAGCTACATCTTGATATTAAAATCGACATTCTAAAGCGTACCCACGGTGTAGACGTTGAAGTGGGCAAACCACAGGTTGCTTATCGCGAGACGATCACCACACAGATTGAAGATAGCTACACACACAAGAAACAATCAGGTGGTTCGGGTCAGTTTGGTAAAATTGATTACATTATGGAGCCAAGCGAGCCAGGTACGGGTTACGAGTTCGAATCAAAAGTAACCGGTGGTAACGTACCGCGAGAATATTGGCCCGCAATTGATAAAGCATTCGGTCAGATGATGGATAATGGTGTATTAGCTGGCTTCCCTGTATTGGACGTTAAAGTAACCTTATTAGACGGTGCTTACCATGCGGTGGATTCATCTGCGATGGCGTTTGAATTGGCAGCACGTGGCGCATTCCGCCAGACAATGCCTAAAGCGGGTGCACAGTTAATCGAGCCTATTATGAAGGTCGATATATTCACGCCAGAAGATCACGTGGGTGATGTTATCGGTGATATGAATCGTCGTCGTGGCATGATTAAATCACAAGAAGCAGGACCAACCGGTGTGCGCATTAAAGTTGAGACACCGCTGTCTGAAATGTTTGGTTACATCGGTGATTTGCGTACCATGACGTCGGGTCGTGGTCAGTTCTCGATGGAATTCTCACATTATCTGCCTTGCCCTAAGAATGTGGCAGAAGAAGTGATTAAAGAAGTAAAAGAGCGCGAAGCAGCTAAAAAGAAGAAGTAATATTGCTTTTCACTTCTTTTAAAAAAAGCCCTGCTAAGCAGGGCTTTTTTGTGGCTTATTGCAAGTATATTCTTAATTATTCTTGCATACCAACCGGTATGTATGTCAGACTGTTTTCATATTAGGGTGAAAAAATGACAACAACTGCATCGAAATTAAAAAAACACTGGTGGCATATTTGGTCGTGTCAGCGATGTAGTAGCAGTACCGAAGATAAGAGTGAATTGACTCGCGGAAAAATACTCATGGCAGCGTTTGAGGAAATACACCATCGTGGTTTTCAAGCAGCCAGTTTAAGTAATATCCTTAAAAATACAGGCATTACAAAAGGTGCGCTTTACCATCATTTTAAAAATAAAAATGAATTGGGCTATGCGGTGGTTGATGAGATTATCTATCAAACAGTGCTTAAAAACTGGATAGAACCATTAAATGACAGTGATGACCCCATTTCTACTTTACAACAAATCCTGATTGAGTCGGGAAAAAACACGACAGAAGTCGATGTACGTCAGGGATGTCCCTTAAATAATCTAGCATTAGAAATGTCGCCTATTGATGAAAACTTCAGACAACGGATTAAAACAGTTTATAATGATTGGCAGTATGCCATTGAAAATGCCTGCCAAAGAGGGGTAGAGGCAGGCAATATGCGTCAAGATGCTGATTGTAAACAACTCTCTTTATTGTTTGTCGCCACTTTAGAAGGATGTATGGGCTTTGCAAAAAGCAGCCAAAGTTTAAATACATTAATGCAATGCGGTCAGGGTCTCGTTTCACAACTTGAGCTATTAAGACCATTAGAACAAACGCCTGATAACGAAAAGAAATGAATCGAAGGGAATCGAAGGGAATCGAAGGGAAATAATAAATGATAGAAAAATACGCACAATTGATTCTCAGTAAAAGTAAGTTATTACTTTTTATAACGTTGCTGTTGGTATTGGGAGCAGGTGCTGGAGGGCAATTTTTACACTTAAACACGGATTACCGCATCTTCTTTTCGCCCGATGATCCGCGCCTGATTGCATTTGAAGATTTGCAAGATACCTATACTAAAAATGACAATGTATTAATCGTTATTGCACCTAAAAATGGTAATGTATTTACCCCAGAAACACTGGCAGCTGTTGAAGATATAACGGAACGTGCTTGGCAAACACCGTATTCTATCCGCGTTGATTCCCTTTCTAACTTTCAACACAGTGAAGCAAGTCAGGATGATTTATTCGTCGCTAATCTATTTGAAAATGCTCAGAGTTTAGACAAAAAGGATTTAAACAGAATAAAGAAAATTGCACTTGAGGAGCCGTTATTAGTGCATCGTCTTATTTCCAAAAAAGGGCATGTTACGGGTATTAATATCACGGTGGAATTGCCTTTAAAGGAAAAAAACAAAGACGGTGAAATGGTCGCAGCAGATGCGACCAAACAAATCGATAAAATTGTCGTTTCGGTGCGCGAATTAAAAGCGCACGTCAACCAAACTTATCCTGATTTGACTGTGTATATGTCGGGCATTGTAATGATGAACAATGCCTTTGGCGAAGCCGCTAAGTCTGATATGGCGAACCTATTACCTTTGGCAATATTGTTGATTTTAATCACCGTGTTTTTATTATTGCGCAATATTACGGCAACTTTTGTAACCTTGCTGGTGATTGTTTTTTCGGTCATGACTGCATTCGGCTTAAGTGGCTGGATAGGGATTGAATTGTCTGCCCCCGTGATGTCCGCCCCCGTGATTATTATGACCTTGGCGGTTGCGGATAGTGTGCATATTTTATCGACGTGGCTATCAGAAATGCGCAAAGGGGTTGAAAAGCACCTCGCCATGCAAGAGAGTTTACGGCTTAATTTTATGCCCGTATTTTTAACATCAATTACCACCGCGATTGGTTTTTTATCGCTTAATTTTAGTGATGCACCGCCGTTTCGTGATTTAGGTAATGTCGCCGCAATGGGAGTGATGGCGGCATTTTTCTTCTCAATCTTCTTTCTGCCTGCAGTCGCCACCTTATTACCAAGTAAAGTAGCGCAACAAGAAACACGTACACTAAAAATAATGAATCGCTTTGCAGAGTGGGTCATTGCCCATCAAAATGCGTTATTAATTGGGGTAGGCGTTGTTGCCATTGCACTATTAGCATTAATACCACGTAATCAACTCAATGATGTGTTTGTGCATTATTTTGATGAGCGAATCGAATTTAGAACCGATACTGACTTTATCGTTGAAAATCTAACAGGCATTTATTTTGTTGATTATTCGCTCGATAGTAAACATTCAGGGGAAGTCTCTACACCAGAAATATTGGCACAAGTTGAGCTATTTTCAAACTGGCTTCGAGAACAGCCAGAAGTGATTCACGTCAATACTATTACGGATACCTTTAAGCGATTGAACAAAAATATGCACGGTGATGATCCCGCATGGGAAAAATTACCCGATACGCGTCAACTGGCGGCTCAATACTTACTACTGTATGAAATGTCTTTGCCGTATGGATTGGATTTAAATAATCAAATTGATATTGACAAAAGAAGTACCCGTTTGAGTGTGACCTTGGAGACCTTATCAACGCAACAGGTATTAGCCTTTGAAAGCCGTGTCAATAACTGGATGGAACAGAATATACCGGATCTAAAATCAATGGGTGTGAGTCCTACTATTATGTTTGCGTACGTTGGTATGAAGAATATTATCAGCATGTTAACGGGGACGACGGTGGCGTTAATTTTAATATCATTAATTTTGATTTTTGCATTAAAATCATGGCGCTATGGTTTACTGAGTTTAGTTCCTAACTTGATTCCAGCAGGGATGGCATTTGGTATTTGGGCAATCGTTGATGGCGAAGTGGGTCTTGCATTGTCGGTGGTAACCGCAATGACCTTAGGGATTGTGGTAGACGATACCATTCATTTTTTAAGTAAATACTTACGCGCCCGCAGAGAACGCGGTCTAAACGCAGAAGACGCAGTACGCTACGCATTTTCAACGGTGGGTATTGCATTGTGGGTGACATCGGTGGCATTAATCGCAGGCTTTCTAGTGTTATCAACATCCGCTTTCAAGTTAAATGCCAGTATGGGTTTGTTGACTGCAATCGTGATTGGATTGGCGTTGATCATCGACTTTTTACTATTGCCCCCCTTATTAATTAAGCTGGATAAGTGGTTAAATAAAGGAAAAACACAACAGAT
>CAZMWD010000055.1:7096-8952 GCA_964569685.1 uncultured Cocleimonas sp.
CAAAAAGGCTTACGCATCGCTCAAGAAGCCGATGCAAAAGAGACGGGCTTCGGTGATTTTACAGCCAATATGGTGATGACCTTAAAAAACCGTGCAGGTAAAACCAGTTCACGCAAAATCCGTATGAAAACGCTAGAAGGTCATAATGATGGTGATAAAGCCTTATCGCTATTTGATCAGCCTGCCGATGTAAAAGGAACCGCAATGTTAACCTTTTCGCACGGTTTAAAAGCGGATGATCAATGGTTGTATTTACCCGCATTAAAACGCGTTAAACGCATCAACTCGCGTAATAAATCAGGCCCTTTTATGGGCAGTGAATTTGCATTTGAAGACCTTGGTTCACAAGAAGTTGAGAAATTCACGTATAAATATTTACGTGAAGAACCCTGTGGTCAAGGCTGGAAATGTCATGTGATTGAACGTACACCTGCGTACAAACATTCGGGTTATAGTCGCCAAATTACGTGGATCGACACGAAAGAATATCGCCCCATAAAAATTGAATTTCATGACCGTAAAAATAGTTTATTAAAAACCTTAACGTCAACTGGATTCAAACAATACTTAGGACGTTACTGGCGACCTACGACGATGAGTATGCAAAATCATCTCACCGGTAAGAGTACCGTTTTAACATGGACTAACTATAAATTTAAAACCGGTTTAACCGCGCGTGATTTTAATAAGAATGCGTTAAAGCGATAGTATCGTTGTTTGTCTGCCTCTGCTGAATATATTGAATACATCAGAGATCTTTTGCTCGAAGGTCAGGGGTTCTCTGATTTAAGGATAAAAAAATATTTTGGAGGTGTGGCTTTTCGCTCTGATCAGCTCGGTGTAGATACACAGTTTGCAGTGATTTTAAATGATGTACTTTATTTTGTGGTGGATGATTCAACGCGTCCACTCTATCAAGCAAAAGGAATGGAATGTTTTCGTTACGAGAAAAAGACTGGAATGGTTAACGTAGAAAAATGGTACACCGCGCCAGAAGAACTATTTGAGGATGCAGAAATGATGAATGAATGGGCGCAGCAGGCTTTAGAAGTGGCGGTAAAACTAACATGAAATTATTACAACTTAAAATTCCACCCCCTGTTTATGCACTGAGTATTGGTTTGATTATGTGGTTATTAAACCAACATCTTCCTATTGTGCATTGGATTTCAAGTCCATGGAATAAAGTAGGCATTGCTATCGCTTTATTGGCGATTGTTTTGGATTTATCTTCTTTATATTTATTTCTAAAAAAACAAACCACCATAAACCCAATGAACCCCAAAGGCACACAAGGTTTGGTAAGCGGTGGCTTATATCAATACAGCCGTAATCCGATGTACGTTGGTTTACTGATGATACTATTTGGTTATGCTATTTGGTTAGGGAGTATTACGCCGTTTTTGGTATTACCGTTGTTCTATTGGCTAATCACCGAAATGCAAATAAAGCCAGAAGAAACTATTCTTGAAGAAAAGTTTGGAACTGAATATTTGGACTATAAAAACAGTGTAAGGAGATGGCTGTGAAGAAAATAGAAATAAACAGGGCTTTAATGGGCACGTTTTTTTTACTCCCGTTTTTAAATATTACAACTGTTTTAGCGCAAGAGCCTGATGTATCAGAAATAAAAAAGTCAATAGCTAGTCAAGAGCCATTAGCGAGTGAAGAGCCATTAGCTAGTAAAGAACCATCAACAGATAAAAAACCATTAGCGAGTACAGAGTCCTTAGCAGATAAGAAGCCCTTAGCAGATAAGAAGCCCTTAGCGAGTAAAGAGCCATCAGCAGATAAAGAGCCTTCAGCAGATAAAGAGCCTTCAGCAGATAAAGAGCCTTCAGCAGATAAAGAGCCTT
>CAZMWD010000055.1:9052-10334 GCA_964569685.1 uncultured Cocleimonas sp.
TCAGCAGATAAAGAGCCTTCAGCAGATAAAGAGCCTTCAGCAGATAAAGAGCCTTCAGCAGATAAAGAGCCATTAGAAAATAAAGAACCAACAGAAGAAGAAATAGCGACAGAAACACAAGATGAAACCAGCACAGATTCTTTTTTATCAAAAATATCCGGCAATATCTCACTAGAAACCCGTTTATTTCAACACGATGGTGCATTTGCGGGGCAGGGTGACAGTAGCGCATCGATTAGTTTCCAACCAGAATATCGCCACAGATGGGATAATGATCATAAATCATTTACCTTCATCCCCTTTTATCGCTGGGATTCAGAAGATGATGAACGTAGCCATGGTGATATTCGGCAATTAGATTTAACCGTCAGCAAAGGCGATTGGGAAGTACAGGGCGGTATTAGCAAGGTATTCTGGGGCGTAACAGAAAGCCAGCACTTGGTCGATATAATCAATCAAACCGATACGGTGGATGGGCTAGATGGCGAAGATAAGCTAGGTCAACCCATGCTTCGTGTCAGCCGCATTATGGACAATGGTTCGCTGGATGTGTATGTATTACCTTATTTTAGAGAACGTACTTTTCCTGGCTTAGCAGGTCGGTTTCGCGCGCCATTAGTGGTGGATACAGACAACCCCACCTATGAATCAGACGATGAAGAAAAGAATATTGATTATGCCGTGCGTTTAAATAAAACCATGGATGAATTTGACGTAGGTTTATCGTATTTTGACGGAACAGCAAGGCAACCATCATTTTCGCCAGGTTTAAAGAATGGTAAATCAATACTAACGCCACATTATCCATTAATGAATCAATTGGGCTTAGATTTACAATACACGGGCGAAGCGATTATTTGGAAGCTAGAAGCCTTGAACCGTCGCTTTGATAACCCACTGAATAAAGACTACAGCGCAGCCGTTGGTGGCTTCGAGTACACTATTCCTACCGTTACCACTGGCGGTGGTGATTTAGGCTTATTAGCTGAATACCACAAAGATTCTCGTGGTAAAAACGGTGGTTCACCCTTCCAAAATGATTTATTTATAGGCGCACGTTTATCATTAAATGACGAAGCCAGTAGCCAACTATTAGCAGGCGCATTTGTTGATATAGACAACGGCAGCAAAAGTTTTCGGGTAGAAGCCAGTAAACGAATTGGCAATGGTTTAAAACTTAATATAGAAGGGCAGTTGTTTACTGATATTGATGATGAAGACCCTACCAATGCGTTTAGTCGGGATGATCATGTGCAGATAGAGGTGCAGAAGTATTTTTAGC
>CAZMWD010000056.1:0-10308 GCA_964569685.1 uncultured Cocleimonas sp.
CACGCGAGCAAACCATCTAGTTTTGACCAGAAATCAGCATCGCTTGTGTTTAATTTTTGTATATTCATTTTTACTGTTACTGTTAGTTTTCCCAAAAGTATTTTCATATACTCAAAGTGAGAAGCTTTTTGTTGTTAACTCCCTCCACCTAGCAGGGGGAGGGCTGGGGAGGGGGTAGATAGTTCAGCTTAGTATATTGCTTCAACCTTTCTACCCTCTCCCTAACCCTGCTAGAGGGTGTCGCAAAGAATAATCGTAAGTTGGTGCTGAGCTTGCGAAGCCCAACGATCAACGTCATGTTGGGCTTCGTTCCTCAGCACCAACCTACAAAACGTACTTTTACAACACTCTCTGCTAGGGAAAGGGGACTACTCGTTCATCTCAGTTGTGTTCAGTATTAAGTCCCCAAAAGTATTACATAGACCAGAAAAATACTTATAAGGTAATTAATAGTTTTCAATTAAACATTAATCGAACGTCGCTTTTCTACCGCGCCTGCTAATTCACGCAAAACAGTTTCGGTATCATCCCAACCGATACACGCATCGGTAATACTCTGCCCATAAGTAAGCTTTTCTTTATCTTGCCCTTCGACATTTTGATTGCCTTCCACTAAATGACTTTCGATCATCACGCCGGAAATTCCATCAACACCGCTAGCAATCTGTGTGGCAATGTTTGTCGCTATTTTTGGTTGATTTCTAAAGTCTTTATCACTATTTGCATGGCTGAAATCAACCATCAGCTTTTTAGGCAGATTAGCATCTTCCAGTTGTTGCAACGCCTGTTCAACACTCACCGCATCATAATTCGGGCGTTTACCACCGCGTAATATAATATGACAATCATCATTGCCACTGGTGGTGAAAATAGCAGAATGACCTTCTTTTGTGAGCGATAAAAAATGGTGTGAACGCGATGCTGCTTTTATGGCATTAATCGCAATATCTAAATTGCCGTAGGTGCCATTTTTAAAACCGATAGGGCAAGAAACACCCGATGCCAATTCACGATGCCCTTGTGATTCAGTCGTACGTGCGCCAATCGCACCCCAAGCAATTAAATCCGCAATATACTGAGGTGAAATCAAATCAAGGTATTCTGTTGCCGCAGGTATTCCCTGCTCTGCCAACGCTAATAACAGTTGACGTGCAACACGCAAACCTTCCGTAATATTAAATTGTCCGGTTAAGTCAGGGTCGTTAATCAAGCCTTTCCAACCAATACTGGTACGCGGTTTTTCAAAATAAACGCGCATTACGATATGTAAATTATCAACCAACTCATCACGAATTTTGGCAAGCTTTTTGGCATATTCCAACGCAGCTTTGGTATCGTGGATAGAACAAGGGCCTACGATTACCAATAAACGGTCATCTTCACCATGTAATATTTTATGAGTTGCCTGACGTGCCTCATGCACCGTCTTAGCTGCTTTATCACTCAAGGGGTAATCTTTAATCAACGTTTCTGGAGACTGTACTTCTTCTATATCGGTAATGCGCAAATCATCAGTAATATGATGTTGCAATTTCTCTGGTCGAGATTGAGAATGCGCTTGTTTTTGTAGCTCTGGTTTTTGTAAATGTGTTGTCATATCTATCTATTTCTTTTCACTGCTTGGTTTTAACTGTTCAAGACTCTTGTTTTAACTGTTCAAGACTCTTGTTTTAACTGTTCAAGACTGCTTGTTTAACTGTTCAAGACTCTTGTTTAACTGTTCAAGACTGCTTGTTTTAACTGCTCAAGTAAAGCTTTGAGTTTTTCGTGCTTAATTTTCATTGATGCAGTATTCACAACAATGCGCGAGCTAATATCGGCCATATGTTCTAACGGTACTAAACCATTGGCTTTTAGTGTACTACCTGTTTGTACCACATCGACGATAATATCAGCAAGACCCACAATGGGCGCAAGCTCCATCGAACCATATAGCTTGATAATTTCAACTTGTCTGCCCTGCTCCGCAAAATAACGGCGGGTACAGTTTACAAATTTAGTGGCTACTTTTAACTGCCCTTTCGGCAAAGGTTTATCGGCGTAACCTGCGGTCATTAATTTACAACAGGCGATTTTAAGGTCAAGCATTTCATACAAGCCTTCCCCACCGTGTTCCATTAATACATCTTTACCCGTTACGCCTAAATCCGCCGCGCCGTATTGTACATACACAGGCACATCGGTTGCTCTAATAATAACTAATTTAACGTTTTCGTGATTAGTATCAAGAATCAGCTTGCGACTGGTTTCTGGATCATCCAACGCTGTGATACCCGCCGCTTCCAATAAAGGCATGGTTTCTTCGAAAATGCGCCCTTTAGATAAAGCAATCGTTATTGACTCTTTTGCTTTTGATGTGGTTGATGAAGGCATAATTACACTCGTTTAATCTTTGCGCCTAATGCGGTCAGTTTATCTTCGATTTTCTCATAACCACGATCGGTATGGTAGATACGATCTACAATTGTCATACCTTTTGCCGCCAAGCCTGCCAAAATCAAACATGCCGATGCACGTAAATCGGTTGCCATTACGGGCGCGCCACGCAACGATGGCATACCAGCAACAATTGCGGTATTACCTTCAAGACGGATATTAGCACCCATACGCATTAATTCTGCTACGTGCATCATGCGATTTTCAAATATGGTTTCGACCACCACACCAATCCCTTTTGCCACACAATTCATCGCCATAAACTGTGCCTGCATATCGGTAGGAAAAGCAGGGTGAGGCTCGGTACGAATATCAACTGATTTTAATGCCCGACCACGCATATCTAACTCAATCCAGTCATCGCCTGTTTCAATGCTCGCCCCACACTCTCTAAACTTTTGCATAACAGCATCTAAAGTATGCGGTGCCGCATTCAAACATTTAATCCTACCACCGGTGATCGCCGCCGCTGCAAGATATGTCCCTGTTTCGATGCGATCCGGCAATACAGAATAATCAATGCCTTTTAATTTTTTAACACCCTGTACCGTAATGGTGTTTGTACCCACTCCCGTGATTTTTGCACCCATTTCATTCAAACAGTTCGCCAGATCAACCACTTCGGGTTCGCGTGCCGCATTTTCTAAAACAGTTGTGCCTTCGGCTAACACCGCCGCCATCAACAAGTTTTCTGTACCCGTTACCGTTACCGCTTCCATCACGATAATCGCGCCTTTTAAACGATCTGCTTTAGCACGAATGAAACCTTCATCAACGGTGATTTCAACGCCCATTGCTTCCAGCCCCGAAAGATGAATATTCACCGGACGACTACCAATTGCACAACCACCAGGCAATGAAACTTCGGCATAACCATAGCGCGCCACTAAAGGACCCAACACTAAAATAGAAGCACGCATGGTGCGTACTAATTCATACGGCGCAATTTGATTTTTAATGCTCGATGTATCAGTGGTGATATTATTATCTTTATCAACCTTAACGCTAACGCCCATGCCTTCAAGCAATAAAGCCAAGGTCGCCACATCTTTAAGGCGCGGTACATTGCGTATGGTCATCTTACCATGAGCAAGCAAAGCTGCTGCTTGTAACGGTAACACCGCGTTTTTTGCACCCGAAATTACAACATCACCTTCAAGCGGTGTGCCACCTTCTATTTGAAAAACCTGCATCTAAAAAAAACCAGTTTGAAAGAAAAGAGGAATAATAACGAAAAAACTGGCCAGTGTACTCAACTATTTAACGTAATTATTCTCTATCAACACAACCTCAATTCAACTTCAACCCAATCTCAACATAGCAAGGCAACAGTTTTAATCTACACATAAACCATTTTTCCTTTTTTCAAACCCAGATCTAATGCTGACTTTCGTGTAATACTTGCTAATACAGCTGTTGATTCCAGCATTAAACGTACCATAACTTTGGCTTTTCCCTGTTCTACTATTTCATCAACTTGCGCGGCAAATATATTCAAAAATATTGGCATGAGTTTGATGCTCCAACGTAATACTTGTATCTGCAGATACAACATTGACACACACAAATAATATAATGAAACAATCCAAGTTAACTGATTAATCATTATTCTCACAATTTTCATTCTCATTCATTATAATAACGTTTCATAATCTTCCACGTACCACATAATTTAAATGAAAAAAACCAATCTTGCTATCATCTTTATACTCATTATTGGCTTAATTGCCGCCTATGGTTACCGGAAATACACGCAACGTGACCCCGTTTTTAATTTTGGAAATATTGGCAAACAAGCACCTGAATTTACTTTACCTTCAATAAAAGGCGGTGACATTAAACTCAGCGACTATAAAGGTAAGCTTATACTGTTAAATTTTTGGGCTTCGTGGTGTGGACCCTGTCGTGCAGAAATACCTGACTTTATTAAGGTGCAAAATGCCTATGGAAATAAAAACTTCACCATTCTCGGGCTTGCCTTGGAAGATAAAAAATCGGTCACACGATTTGTTGATGAAGTAAAGATTAACTACCCCGTCTCGTACGGGCTAGAGACTACCTATAAAGTTGCAGGCGCTTATGGTAACCCTAATGGTGCATTACCCTATAGCGTACTGATTAGCCCCGAGCAAAAAATATTAGCTATTTATTCTGGGTATTTAAGTGAAGATAGATTAATAAAAGCGATTGAAAAACACCTCCCAAATAAATAGAAGATAAGTTTTAAATAGCAATTAAATTATTGAAAAGTGATAGAAAAATTTGCAGTCAATTTCTAGTTCTCGGACAGGCTCCTAGGTATCAGCAGTCTTGCCCTTTTTGCAATGAAAGCGGGCAATGCTAAGGGAACATAAAGTAATTTGGGCTTCGTTATTTGTTTTTACTAAAGAATAACTACGCAAAAAAATGCCTGAACTTGGAAACTTGGCGTTACCAGAATTCATTAGATTTAACCGTATCACTACAGCAAACATGAAAAAATCAAAACAGTCTACAATCAAGGTGCTTATTTTATTAGCTATCGCTATCAGCAAGAGTGGTAGTTAGTGCATCCCTGGAAAGCCTCCACCGCCCATACCGGGTGGCATCTGTCCTTTCATGCCACGCATCATTTTCTTTAAACCGCCACCTTTAAACTTTTTCATCATTTTACTCATTTGCTTATGTTGTTTAAGCAAACGATTCACATCTTGGATTTGCATACCACAACCTGCGGCAATGCGTTTTTTTCTAGAACCTTTAATTACTGCTGGAAAACGACGCTCTTGTAAGGTCATAGAGTTGATAATTGCGACCATACGCCCTACTTCTTTATCTCCCGCGCCATCCTGCATCGCTTGAGCCGCCTTCCCCATACCCGGTAGTTTATCCATCAAACCACCCATGCCCCCCATTTTTTGCATTTGGAGCATTTGAGAGCGTAAATCATCCAGATCAAACGCTTTGCCTTTATTTAGTTTTTTGGCTAATTTCTTGGCTTGTTTTTGATCAACATTACGTTGTGCATCTTCAACCAAAGAAAGTACATCGCCCATTCCCAAGATACGCGATGCCATACGATCAGGATGAAACGGCTCAAGCTCATCAATCTTTTCACCCATACCAATAAACTTAATCGGCTTACCGGTAATTTGGCGCACAGACAATGCCGCACCACCGCGTGCGTCACCATCGGCTTTGGTTAACACAACACCTGTTAGTGGCAGTGCATCACCAAAAGCTTTGGCGGTATTGGCCGCATCTTGACCTGTCATGCTATCCACAACAAATAATGTTTCTACAGGTGAAACAGCCGCATGTATCGCCTGAATCTCATCCATCATTTCAGTATCAATATGTAAACGTCCGGCGGTATCCACCAACAATACATCAATATATTGCTTTTTGGCTTGATCCAGCGCGTTCTTGGCGATTTCAACGGGGGATTGATCTGTTTCGCTCGAAATAAAGACGGCATCAACTTGCTCTGCTAATGTCTCTAACTGTTTAATCGCAGCAGGTCTATAAACGTCACAACTGACCATGGCAACGGATTTATTTTCTCTTTCTTTAAGAAGTTTGGCTAATTTAGCCGCCGTGGTGGTTTTACCCGCACCTTGTAAACCTGCCATCAATATAACCGCAGGCGGTTGCGCATTTAGATCTAAGGTTTCATTAGCCGCGCCCATTAGCTCGACTAATTCATCATTAACGATTTTAACCAGCGCTTGCCCAGGCGATAAGCTGCCAATCACTTCTTGCCCCACCGCACGTTCTTTTACTTTATCAATAAAAGTGCGCACCACAGGCAATGCCACATCGGCTTCAAGCAATGCCATACGCACTTCGCGCATCGCATCTTTAATATTATCTTCGGTGAGTCGCGCCTGACCCCGTAATTTTTTAACTGTATGCGATAGACGATCACTAAGATTTTCAAACATATTTAATTATTTCTTTAATTTATTAAAAGCACTACTTTAGGATGGGTGATAGTATACATCACAGCACATATGGAACATAAGTAAAAAACCTAGAAGGATGTAAACGTTTACTTAAGATACTGTCTTAATAATAATGCCAAATACTCCCTCTCCCTAGTAGAGGGTGTTGTAAAAGCATGTTTTGTAGGTTGGTGCTGAGGAACGAAGCCCAACATGACGTTGACCGTTGGGCTTCGCAAGCTCAGCACCAACCTACAATGGGTCTTTTGCGACACCCTCTAGTAGGGAGAGGGTTGGGGAGAGGGTAGAATATTGGAAATAAATTCATATATTTCGGCATTCTATCCCCTCCCTAACCCTCCCATTGCTAAGGTGAGGGAATACAGCGTAGTAATATCAGGCAGAGCCTACGACCCTACCCACGCTTTCAGGACGTGGTTTTAATTTTAATGAAAATACAGGATAATGACCACAGGTAATGAATACAGGTAGCTTACTCACTTTATTGGCAGTATTTTTATATTTAGCCTGCCTCATCCTAGTATTTATACGTTTGCGCGCCCGACTCAAGCAACATAATGGGGGGTTTCAAACGACTAAATCACAACCATCAATCGGTAAGACTAAAGACTATTTAATACTCTGGTTTCTTGCTCTATTGACTCATATCATTGCGCTTCATTACCCTTTATTCTCCGGACAAAAGATGACCTTAGACTTAATCATGGTCGGTTCTGACGTGATGTGGCTCATCTCCGTTATCTTATTTTTTAGTACGCTAAAACGTAATATAGAAGTACTCTCTATTATTATTCTTCCTCTGACGATCATTTCCTTACTGGCTACGATTATTGTCGAGCCCGAATCTGAGCCTCTGATTGATATGCAAAGCGGTTTGGGAGTCCATATTTTGTTTTCTTTATTAGCCTACAGCATGTTAATGCTGGCATCCTTTCAAGCGTTATTACTTGCGATGCAAAATAAACAATTACATCGCCACAAAAGCTCTGCCCTAATGAACACCTTGCCTTCATTGGAAGACATGGAACACTTGCTGTTCCGTTTTATTGGTATCGGCGTACTCCTTTTAAGTGTTGGTTTATTAAGTGGTTTTTACTTCTTAGAAAATTTATTTGGCACCAATATTGCCCACAAAACCATCTTATCTATCATCGCGTGGATTGTATTTACCGTTTTACTATACGGCCGTTGGAAGTACGGCTGGCGGGGCAAAAAAGCGGTCAATTGGACCTTAGCTGGTTTTGTTTTATTGATGCTGGCATTCTTTGGCACAAAAGTCATTCAGGAGTTTATTAGTTCATCGTGAATATTAATGATATTTCGCTTGGGGTACTGTTTTTTATACTCTTTGTTTTATTCCTACTATCTGCTTTTTTCTCCGGTTCAGAAACTGCCTTAATGGCGCTTAACCGCTATAAACTGAAACATCACGCAAAAAAGAGTAAAGGCGCACAACTGGCAATAAAGCTATTACAAAAACCAGATCGTCTGATTGGCTTGATTCTACTGGGCAACAATCTCGTCAATATAATGATTACGCAACTGGCTACATTGATCGGTTTTCGTCTTGGAGGTAATGTCGGCATTGCAATTTCAACCGGTGTACTCACGCTTTTGTTGTTAATATTTGCAGAAGTCACTCCTAAAACTATTGCCGCACTTAGAGCAGAAAAAATTGCCTTCCCCGCTGCTTATATCTACACCCCTTTATTAACGGTTGCCTACCCTCTGGTGTGGCTGATCAACCAAGTTTCCAATGTGATTGTACGCATGGTCGGGGTAGACCCAAAAAACAATGATTTGCAAGCACTCAACCACGAAGAACTTAAAGCAGTCGTCAATGAAGCATCGGGATTAATACCAGAAAACCACCAAGAAATGTTATTGCGCGTGCTGGATATGGAAACCACCACCGTAGAAGACATCATGATTCCACGTACCGAAATTAGTGGTATCGACCTTGATGATGATTGGAATGATATTGAAGAACAATTACTGCGTTGTAACTTTACACGCCTACTGGTGTACAAAGGCAGCCTTAAAGACATTCGAGGCGTTGTACATTTACGCAAACTATTACCCTTATTTCATGAAAAAGAACTCGAACTACATCATTTAGAAAAAGCCCTCACGCCTGCTTACTTTACACCCGAAGGCGTTCCTCTGACTCAGCAATTAATTAATTTCCAGAAAGAGAAACGCCGTTTAGCGCTGGTTGTTGATGAATACGGCGAGATACAAGGCCTAGTCACCTTACAAGATTTATTAGAAGAAATAGTGGGTGAATTTTCTACCTCACCCGCTAACCCAGACTTTGAAGCCATCCACAAAAAAGACGGGACTATTTGGATTGATGGAAGCATGCATATTCGTGAAATTAATCGTCAACTGAATATGGATTTACCCACAAATGGACCTAAAACCATCAATGGTTTAGTGCTGGAATATCTTCAATCCATCCCCTCTCCAGGAACAACATCGTTAATTAATGGCTACCCGATGGAAGTGCGTAAAACGCGTAACAATGCGATTAAAACCTTAATTATTTACCCAAAAATTACAAATAAAAATAGCAATAATGGCAAAAAATAAAACACAATATAGCTGCGCCAATTGCGGTACATTGCATAACAAATGGAGCGGTCAATGTGGCGATTGTGGCGAGTGGAATACACTCCAAGAATCAGCGCTGCAACAAAGTACTAAATCCGTTGCAACATCGAGCCGTTTTCAAAGCTATTCGGGGCATGTCACCCAAGTTAAGTCCATCAATGAGATTGATCTTAAAAAAGTACCGCGTACCTGTACTGGGCTATCAGAACTTGATCGCGTACTTGGCGGTGGCTTAGTACAAGGCTCTGTTACCTTAATTGGTGGTGATCCCGGTATTGGCAAATCCACCATTTTAATTCAAACACTGGCAAGCCTTGGCAATCTTCGCTCACTGTATGTAACGGGTGAAGAATCCTTACAACAAGTATCCATGCGCGCCAAACGTTTAGAGCTAGCATGTGATTCGCTTCGTTTACTCACCGAAACCTGTGTCGAACGCATCATCGAACACGCCAGTGTCGAAAAGCCCGAAGTGATGGTAATTGATTCCATCCAAACCATTCACACCGAAGAACTCAACTCTGCGCCCGGTTCTGTCAGTCAAGTACGCGAAGCCACTGCACGCTTAACCCGTTTTGCGAAACAAACCAATACATCGCTGTTTATTGCGGGTCATGTTACCAAAGAAGGCACGCTTGCAGGTCCGCGCGTGTTAGAGCACATGGTTGATACGGTACTGTATTTTGAAGGCGACCCCGGCGGTCGTTACCGTATATTACGCGCCGTCAAAAACCGTTTTGGTGCGGTCAATGAATTAGGCGTATTCGCCATGACAGACAAGGGTTTGATTGGTGTAAGCAACCCTTCTGCCATCTTCTTATCACGCCACGAAGAACCCGTTGCGGGCAGTGTTATTATGGTCACAAGGGAAGGCACACGCCCGTTGTTAGTTGAAGTACAAGCACTGGTAGATGAAAGCCACGGACAACAAGCGCGTCGCGTGGTATTAGGATTAGAACAAAACCGTATCGCCATGTTACTCGCAGTTTTACATCGACACGGCGGTATTTCAATGTTTGATCAAGATGTATTTATCAATGTGGTCGGCGGCATGAAAATATCCGAAACTGCTGCGGATTTACCGATGATTTTAGCCGCACTTTCAAGCTTTAGAAATAAACCACTCCCCACTGATTTAGTGGTCTTTGGTGAAGTCGGGCTAGCGGGTGAAATTCGCCCTGTTCCCAATGGCGAAGAACGTTTAAAAGAAGCGTTAAAACAAGGATTTAAACGCGCGATTATCCCTAAAGGCAATCTACCTCGAACTAAAATTTCTGGGATGAAGATTATGAGCGCGCATCGTTTGCATGAGGCG
>CAZMWD010000057.1:0-10251 GCA_964569685.1 uncultured Cocleimonas sp.
TCATTACTCGCTATTTTATTACTTTCAAGTTTTTCCTTAGCAACCACCCATGTTTGCATTTTGTTAATAGCGGTCGTTAATTCCTTTTGTAAACTATTCACTTTAACCTTAAGGCTCGCCTTATTATTTGTCATTAACGATAAAGCCAATACTTTATTTTCTAGCGTTTTACCTTGTTTGTCTTGTTGTTCAGTAATACTTTTGATCTGTTGATCTTTTTCTTCCAAAGCATCTTGGGCGACAAGTAATGATTTTTCAGTCGCTTCAATCGATGTTTTTTGTTCAGCATTTAAAGTGGTTAACTGTTCAACCGTTTCTTGTGTTTTTGATAACGTTGATTGCGTACTCACTAATTTTTCTTGTTGTTTTGATAACGACGCTTGAATCTTAACCACATTTTCTTGTTCTTGAGCCGTTTTTTGTTTAAACAAAGCCAACTGTTTCTCAAGATACGTTAACTTAGCTTCTAAACTAATATTTTCAACTTCTTTATCATCTACCATATGTGAGGCAAGTTGTTGCTTTGCGATACTCTCTTTTAAGTCAGCAATCAACGTCCAGTTATTTAAAATAACCGCTATCGTCACCAATAAAAAAACCATCACGATCACCATCATAATATCGGTAAACGAAGGCCAAAAACTTTCTTCGCTTACGCCATGATGTTCCAGATGGAGGTTATCCCCAGGGTAGCCAAAACTCATAGCCTGTTGCTCTTATCCGCTGTCATATCAGCACCCATCACTTCTTGTGCATCTGCTAGCAAGTTTTCATTATTATTTGCTGGGCGTTTTTCGATGATACCCTCTTGGTTTTTTTCGTTCGCATCCTGACTATCATATTTCGGCTCAGACAAATGAAAGCCTTTACGAATCAAATCTTTAATTTCATTGACACTACCTTCACTAATTTGCCCGTGTAAATCATTGACCGCATTTTGCAACGTCAAACCGGCATTCATAAAGGTATGTTCAACCGCTATCAACTTATCAGCCGCATCATTGAGTGCAGCCGTTAAATTAGTCACTTGGCGCACCATGCTCTCTTCCGTATGCGACACCTTAGGTAACATATAAAGACTGGTTACATCTTCGATATTGTTTAGCAGTTGAATACGTGAATCGTTTAAACGCATGTAAAAATACGCAAAAATAAAGAAGCAAAATATAGCGGTAATAGTTGAACTCAAAGCAGAAGACATACCACCGACGATCGTCCCCATTTCTTTAACACCTTCTGGAGAACCCAATAATCCTCCTGCGCCAATTAACGCCATAGAAAGCGACACCACCGTACCGAAAACACCTGCAAGAATAAGCGTGCTATGCACAAACCGAATCGTGGTTAAACGGGTATTTTCGGTCGCATTAAAGCTGGATGCCATTGCCGCTTGATTTACCGGAGCACCTTGTTTCGTTACCCACTGAACCGCCTTATAACGCTGTAAAATAAGACTGTTATCACTCATTCTTGAAGTAGGATTAGAAACATCATTCTTTAAAAAATCTGCCATTTTAAGCGTCGCATGATGTTCCTGAATATAACGAAACAAGGTCATTAATATTCTAATCATACCCACTAAAAACAACACAATAATAATGCCATTAATGATAAAGCCAGTTTTGCTAATACCACTGTTTAAATAAAACTGTGCAATAGGTTCTTTAAAATACAGAATCAACCCTGCGACCAAGACAAGAAATACAACAATTTGAAATACTGTGCTTTTGGCACTGCTTTTTCTGATATTCACAAAGAACCCCTTTTGGCATAGCAACAATCCAGTTGCCATCAATTTTCCATAATTAGCCCCCTATTTTGACACGTGCTTAAAATTTGCTCAAGGATACTTTTCTTATCACGTGAGATATAGGGTCTAAACATATAAAAAAACAACAAGTTAAACTTGATTAAAAGACAGCTTCACAACAGCTTCTTAATTAGTTTTTCTTTACAGATTAAAAATATAAACTCCCAAAATAATAATAAAATTTATTTATTAAAATATTTTAATGTTATTTATTTATAAAATTAATGAGTTACTTGCACCTGATCACATTCAACATTAACTCATACTAAAAACTTATTGTTGACATAAGTGTGTTTTTTTTTGCTATTTTCCCTTGCGGCAGAAAATCAAGATATACCCTGCTGTAAAAAAAGGGAATTTTAACTAATAAAGGAGAAACATATAGTGATTCTAAAATATATAAAAGTAAGACTGGTGATTACATCTTTGCTTTCATCAATAATTTATTCTACACCGGCGGTCTCAGCACCAATACCAACATTACCCTTCGTAATAGAACAGCCTGATGGAGAACAGTTTATGGCTCGTCGTTGGGGAGACGAGTTTCAATCAGGCTATGAAGACTCAGATGGATATTCTATTGCGCTAAATGAAGAAAGTGGCTATTGGTATTACACGACTAATAATGAAGATGACAAGCTGATTACAACTAGTCTTCGCGCTGACAAAGAGATTTCAACAGTTACGAAATTTCAAGAAAAAAACGGAGAAACAATTGAAGTAAAAGCATTCAAGAAACATGCCCGAATCGAGAAGAAAAACCAAGAAAAAATTAATACTGAGCGTCAAAAATTTAATAAAGGTCTTGCATTAAGTAAAATTAGTCCGAGTGGCACGTTTAATCTACCTGTAGTGATAGTTAATTTTGCGGATGCTACAGCAGCTAGAAACACACCAACCAATCTAGCTAGCTTGGTTAGAAATATGGATACCTATTTCAATGAGGTTTCATTTGGTCAATTTCGTGTTTCAGCCGGTCCTAACGGTATTATGAGCGTTACTGTACCAAGAAATAAGTCACACTATGCTACAGATACATTTGTCACTATTCCTCCGACTCCTGAAAACCCATCTAGTTTTAGGGTTACTGCTTCTGATACAAACATGAAAGATTTATTTACTCATGTAGTTGCTCAACTAAATCTAAACAATGTAGACTTATCTAAGTATGATAATGACAATGATGGTGCAGTTGACGAGCTAATGTTAGTAGCAGCAGGTTCTGATTCTGCATCCTCTAACCCTCTATCAAGAATTCAGTATAATAATCGTTTTCACTCTGCAAATGCCCCTCGTGGACTTTATGGTTCATTACCTCGTGGCGCTAAACGAATCGATAATATCTTATGGGTTTCTGAGTATATGCATGCTTCAACAACAGGCGTTGGACAACACCCTACAACCATTGGCGTGGCTGTTCACGAGCTGTTACATACTTTCGGCGCGCCTGATCTTTATGATTTTCTAGGTAGTAGAAAAAGAAATGATGCCGGTATAGGTAATTGGGGGGTAATGGCATCGGGTAATTGGTTGCCGCTTAGAGGTCTTGCTAATGATGGTTCTCGACCTGTTCACCCATCTGCCTTTATTAAGAAAAAATTAGGGTGGGTACCCCTATTAGAAAAATCACGCATGGGTATGGACAAACAAATAAAGCAGTACAGTTATTGCTTTCAGCTTTTTCTGGGAGATTTTCAGGCACAACTTATGAATGCTCTTCAGCTCAGTCTAGCAAGGAATATTTCTTGATGGAAAATAGAGTCAGAAAAGGCTTTGATACGTTGTTACCCGGAGAAGGTTTACTCATTTGGCATATCAATGAAAATGAAAAGCTAAATACAAGTAAAACTAATCAGAATGATTCACGTTTAGTGATGTTAGAGCAAGCAGATGGACAATGGAATTTACAAGAAGGAGTAGGAACACTCACCGCTAACACCGGAGATGCCAATGACTCATTTCCAACAAGGAGTGGAGCAAACAGTTTTGATCTTAACTCTGTACCTAGTTCACGTTTTTATAACGGAAAAGACTCTGAGTTTTATTTAGTGAATATTGCAGACCAACCAAGAAAAAGGGTTTCAATGACCTACCAGTGTAAATCATTTAATATACTTCTATTAACATCGTTGTTACTTTTAGTAATGTTTAGAAGAAAATGGAACAACTATAATTTACAGGGGAACTTATAACTTATTAATTTATAAAACTAAATCCACAGAGAGAAACTCTCTGCGGATTTAGTTTTTTTAATTTATCATTGACATAAGTGTTTCTTTTGCCATTCTCCCCTCACGGTAGAAAAACAAGACATGTCTGCTGTAAAAAATAAAAAATTTAACTAAAAAGGAGAAATATATAGTGATTTTAAAACACATAAAAGCAAGATTGATGATTGTATCTCTACTCTCATCGATAATTTATTCTACACAAGCCATCTCGGTACCAGTACCAACATTACCCTTCGCAATAGAACAGCCTGATGGAAAAAAATTTATGGCTGTTCGCTGGGGCGACGAATTTCAATCAGGGTATAAAGATTTGGATGGATATTCTATTGTGCTAAATGAAGAAACTGGTTACTGGTATTACACGACCAATGATGAAGCTTGCGAGCTAATCGTCTCTAGTCTTCGTGTTGATGCAGATATTTCAGAAGGTATCAAACAGAGAACACTAAAAAAACATGCGTGTATTGGAAATAAAACTCAAAAAACAGTTAATGATCTCCCAAAAAAAACGATAGTGGGAAATAAACCAAATTATAGAACTCCTTTTGCAGGTAGTTTTGATTTTTGGTTGTTAATTATTCCAGTGTTATTAATTTGGAAGCGATATACTTACAAAAGGCAGACAAAATAATCTATTAAGGAAGCTTATGTTTTATAAATACATTATTATATTTTTAATTTTTAATTTGTTTTCCCCCTTAGCTAATGCACGAGCATCAATACCTGTAACAAGTATTCCTATTACGGTATCTCAACCTGACGGTCATAAATTTAAATTATTAAAAATAACTCCTTCTTCTTCCATCCAAGGACTACAACGTGTGGTTTGGAGACGATTTGCTTACAAAAGATAAAAATAATAAACAACAAACTTTTTTACCTGACATAGCGATTCTTGTTCTCTTTACGCTTCTTTTAATCAGCTTGCAGTTTATTAATTTAGAATTAGCCTTTGACCGAGATGCGATTCAAAATGGGCAGATTTGGCGGATTTGGACAGGTAATTTAGTGCATTTAAACTGGAAGCATTTAGGCATGAATTTAGCGGGTTTATGGCTCTTAGTTTTCATTTTTAAACCTTATCATTCTACTCGACTCTTTTTTATTAGCCTTATTTTACTCATTACAGGCGAAGCATTGTGTTTATTGTTCTTTTCTACAGGTAAATATTATTTGGGCTTATCGAGTAGTTTATATGGGCTATATTTAATTTACGCCACTTTAGCATTACGCAAGAAAGATTATTTTGTTGGGCTATTTGTTCTGATTTTTCTACCCATAAAAGTTATTTGGGATCACTTAATTTCTGATACAAAAATCAGCGACAGTTTTTTAAATGCGCCTGTAGCAACAGATGCGCATTTATATGCCGTTGGTATTGCCAGTTTCATTTCTCTTTTTTTATATTTTTATAAAACTGACAAAAACAATGACATTCATCACATCGAATGAGGAGACAACCCACTTTCCAGCCAATCCAAAATTTCCAGAGGGTGCTCAACCACACCATCCGCCCCCCATTGTTTTGGCGTTTGTTGTGCATCAATATAACCGTAACTGGCAATCAAGGTACGCATATTAGCGCGATTGCCTGCTTCAATGTCACGCTGCGCATCGCCTACATAAATACATTCTGTCGCCAAGCTAGAACATTGATCCGCCGCAAGGTATACCGGTGCGGGGTCGGGCTTTCGTTGGGGTAAGGTATCGCCAGAAATCACGCTACAAGCACGCTCATACAGACCCAATTCTTGTAATAATGGATCGGTTAAAAAAGCGGGTTTATTCGTCACCACGCCCCAATGAATACCCTGTTCTTCTAAAAAACCTAAGGTTTCATCCATGCCATCAAATAATTTTGTATCCACACACAGATTTTTCTCGTATAAGTGCAGGAATCGTAAACGCCGACGTTCTATTTCATCGGCTGTTTGCTGGTCGCCAAAGCCTAATGTGACCATGGCGATTGAGCCATGTGAGACATGATCACGGCAATGATCATACGAGAGTGAATCTTTTCCTTCCTCCGCAAGTAAATGGTTTAATGCGTTGGTCATATCAGGCGCGGTATCGAGTAACGTACCATCTAAATCAAACAGAACAGCTGTTATCTTTTTTTTGTTGTTTAGTTGGGAACTCTGAGGCTTAATTGTCATCGAATAATACTAACGTAAATAATAAAGTAATGAGGAATCATCTGTGAAACAGTTTTTTAAAAAAGTCTTTTTAAGTAGTGTGCTATTAATAATAACGATTAACGCGCAGGCTTTCACTGACATGAAAGGTAATAAAGACGATATTAGCAATCACATCGGTAAAGATAAATGGACGATTGTCGAAATATGGGAATCTAATTGTCATATGTGTCGTATACACATGCCTGATTTAGTCAAATTTGACGGCAAACTCAAGAATACGCGCATTCTAGGAATTTCTCTTGATGGTCAAGCAGGTGTTGAAGCCGCGGAGGATTTTATCGCCGAATACGATATTAAATTCCCCACAATGCTTACTAACCCCATTGAAATGAATATTTGGATGCAACAAAACTTAGGGGAACCCTTAATTGGCACACCCACGTTCATGTTGTTTAATCCAAGTGGAGAGTTAGTTGCGGCACAACCTGGGGTTGTATCGGTAGAGTCTTTGGAAACGTTTATTACCGAAAATTCAAAGCCTGCTAAAACAATAGCAACTAAAAACGATGAAAAAAGCAAAAGCACCGTGCAAACTAAAAATGAGCAAACTAAAAGTGCGCAAACTAAAAACGTGCAAACTAAAAAGAACACACAAACTAAAAGCACCTCAACAACAAATGCTGAATATATCTTTGATGAAGTATCAAACTAACTAAAGCTTGCGTAAATAACTCGTCCCGCCCAATTGCTTCACCTGTTTAAGCACCCATTGTTGCTTTTTTTGCAGATGTGGCCGCGGGTCATTGACATCAGACACTGCTGGTTTAGGTAAAACAGAAGCCAGCATCGCAGCTTCTTCAATTGTCAATTCGGATGGCATTTTATCAAATAATTGTAAACTCGCTTCTTGTGCTCCAAAAATAGCATCACCAAACTGAGCAATATTTAAATAGACTTCCAATATACGTTGTTTCGACCACACTAACTCAAGCGCGAAACTTAAACCCAGTTCTACAATTTTGCGCGTGTAACTTCTGCTATTCCACAAAAATAAATTTTTAGCCACCTGCTGCGTGATAGTACTCGCGCCTCTAGGGTTTCTACCACCACTTTCTAATAAGGCATTTTGGATTTCAATGGTATCAATACCCCAGTGCGTTGAAAAACGCTGATCTTCTGCTGCGATGACTGCTATCGCAAGATTAGGGGAAATATCCTCCCAATCAACCCACGTGTAAGATGCGGGTTCGTATATTTTAGGTTGTGCAGTCGCCAACGCATTTTGTGTATAAATAAATGCCGAGGTAGGAATAGGCACCCAACGAAATACCAATAAAATTGCAAAAAATAATACCACCACAAGCAGTGTTAGACGCATAATGAGTCTAAATAAACGTTTGAATAGACTGACGCGTTTTGGCGCAATGTCTGATTCAAAAATAGGGTATTCTCTTAATGGCACTTTTATATATTTATCCTTAAAAATTCTCTATTTTAAGTAAACTATAACAAATAATGAAGATTAATATTCACTCTGAGATCAAACAAATCCCTGCTGATTGTTGGAATACACTGGTTAAAGATAACAATCCTTTTATGCGCCACGAATTTCTCTGCGCGCTAGAGAATAACCATTGTGTCGGCAAAGAGTTTGGCTGGTTTCCTTGTCATATTGCTATTTATGATGAAAAAACAGATCAACTCATCGGCGCAATGCCACTCTATCAAAAAACCAACTCTTACGGTGAATTTGTATTTGACCACGCATGGGCAGATGCCTATCAACGTAATAATCTGGCTTACTTTCCAAAATTAGTCTCGGCAATACCTTATACACCTGCCAGTGGGCAACGGTTGCTTGTGGATGATAATACAAAAAAGAAAGACGAAATATTTGAATTGTTAATCAATACAGTAAAACAATTTGCCAATGAACAAAAGATCAGTAGCTTTCATTGTCTATTTCCAGAAGAAAATGAACAACAGTGGATGGAAAAAGAGGGGTTGCTTACACGCCATGATTGCCAGTTTCATTGGCATAACGACAATTACAAAAACTTTGATGCGTTTCTTGAAAAACTCACACCCAAAAAGCGTAAGAATATTCGTCAAGAACGGCGCAGAGTCGAACAACAAAATATCACTTTACGGGTACTTAATGGTAATACTGCGACCACACAAGATTGGCAACATTTTGCTGAATTTTATAATCAAACCTTTATCGAAAAAAGTGGCTACCCCACCCTGAATCAAGACTTCTTTATTGAAGTCGCCCAAAAATTACCGGATCAAGTCTTGCTGATACTGGCCGATAACTCAGACGGGAAATGTATCGCTGGCTCCTTAATGTTTTCTAGCGATACCAAACTCTACGGTAGACACTGGGGCTGTAGCGAACAAATAGACAAGTTACATTTCGAAGCCTGCTATTATCAAGGCATAGATTATTGTATCGCTAATCAATTACACGTGTTTGAGCCTGGCGCACAGGGCGAGCATAAAATTGCGCGTGGGTTTATACCCACCTTAACCAAATCGAGTCATTGGCTGAATAATTCGCCGTTTCAAACCTCTATCGAACAATTTGTTGAGCATGAAAAAGCGGGCGTTGCGCATTATATGCAGTCTCTGAAATCACCCTACAAACTCTAAGAAACAAAAGCATGAAAACGACCAATAAACCCTATTCCGAATCCTGCGATCAAAATCGTGACCCTATTTTAAAGATCATTCAGCCACTTTTTTCTGATAGAAAAAATATTCTAGAAATTGGCAGTGGCACAGGTCAACATGCCGTTTATTTTGCAGAAAAGATGCCACACCTTATTTGGCATACCAGTGATCAATTGGAATACCACGAAGCTATTAAAGCATGGTTAGCAGAAGCAATACTTACAAACACACGTCCGCCTATTTCGCTAGATGTCAGTAATGAGGATGATTGGTCTACACTTAATAAAAACAATCAAAAAATAGATGCCGTCTTTTCTGCTAACGCCGTACATATCATGTCTTGGGATAATGTCGTTGATTTTATAAAAAATGCAGGCGAGCTATTACCCGTCAACGGGCTGTTGGTTTTATATGGTCCCTTTAATTACAACAACGCTTACACCAGCGAAAGCAATGCTCGTTTTGATATTTGGCTAAAACAGAAAAATCCGCACAGTGCTATTCGTGATTTTGAAACGGTTGATAAGCTTGCTAAAAAAGCAGGCTTAGTTTTACAAAATGATATAGAAATGCCCGCCAATAATCGCATCTTATATTGGCAGAAAATTGCCTGAGCGATTTACAAACCGCTGTGTACGTGACCTTGCTTGGGTGATTGCAAGCCCGCCTTTAGTTTCAGGTGAATTTAACCAAACGCAGTGGTGGAGTCATGCACAATGTTTAGCTGAATTTAACGATTGTTTGTCTGCGCTACTCGCCTTGGATAAAAACCCAGCACCTTTACTAGCCCACTTAGAATCAATTAAAAGCAGACGTTTAGGTTTGCGATTTGAAGGGTATCTATCGTTCTGGCTTTTAGCTATTAGCCCTAACTACACACTACTCGCTCAAAACATTCAGCTTAATGAATTTGTTAATAGACTCAAGCGCACCATTGGCGAGGTGGATTTTATTATTAAAGAAAGACAATCAGGAAAAATTATTCATCTGGAAGTTGCTGTGAAATTTTATCTCGGCACAGCACCCTATTCCGACCCTTATCGTTGGTTTGGCACAAACTTAAATGATCAGTTAGGCAAAAAGTTAGATCATCTCAAACAACATCAAACACAGTTATTGATCAATCATCCAGAAAAAATAAATTATTCAATAGACGAGCGACATTGCATTATTAAAGGCAGACTGTTTTATCCAGAAAATCAGAAAGCCTCGCCCGAAGGTATTGCTGATAATCACTTGCGTGGGCGGTATTTATTACAACAACAACAAAAGACTTCGACACAAACCGAATTGATTTTACTGGATAAAATGGAATGGTTAGCTGAATTCAGCCATGAGGATATTAGTGAACGCAAAACTCAAAGCCATTTTTCAATATCAAATAGAGCGCATTGCTATG
>CAZMWD010000058.1:0-1300 GCA_964569685.1 uncultured Cocleimonas sp.
AACATCAAGCATCTTACGGAGCATTTTAAAACGCACATTCATGATCATCACTCACGTCGTGGTCTATTAAGAATGGTTAATCAGCGTCGTAAGCTACTTGATTACTTGAATCGTACTGAATCAGCACGTTATCAAGAATTAATCAAACGCCTCGGCTTACGTCGTTAAGGCTTACGTCGCTAAAATAAAGGACACTTCTGTCAATTATAGGTCAGTAAATTGAGTTTAAAATCTCCAATGTCTTCGTTGATGAACACTTGCAATAGAATAACTATTACAAGCGTTCCTCGCCTTGTCATTGAAACTTTTAACTCTCAATTTATCTCACCTAGAATCAACAGTAGTACCCTAGTAAAAAACACCGCACTCTGTTGCGGTGTTTTTGTTTGCGCAGTCACGACTTAAGGTTGTTTATAAAAATCTCCACATAATAAGATGATTTTTATAAACATCCTTCGTGATAGAATTTTCACAATTAAGAAATAATACACAAAGGAATCTAAAATATGTTTGATGTTGTAACAACAACGTTTCAGTATGGTGATAATACTGTTGAATTAGAAATGGGCGAAATCGCTCGCCAAGCACACGCAGCTGTAAAAGTAGATATGGATGGTACGGTGGTATTCGTATCCGTCGTTGGTCAAAAAACGGCACGTGAAGGACAAGACTTCTTCCCACTGACCGTTGACTATCGAGAGAAAACCTACGCCGCGGGTAAAATCCCCGGTGGATTCTTCCGTCGTGAAGCACGCCCAAGTGAAGGCGAGACGTTATTATCACGTTTGATTGACCGCCCTATTCGCCCACTGTTCCCAGAGGGCTACATGAATGAAGTTCAAATCATTATTTATGTGGTTTCTTTAAACCCTGACGTACTCCCTGACATTCCAGCAATGTTAGGCACATCGGCAGCATTGGCGGCATCGGGTATTCCTTTTTCGGGCCCTATCGGCGCTGCACAGGTGGGTTATAAAGAGGGTAAATATATCCTTAACCCTAGCGTTGCACAAATGAAAGATTCTGACCTTGACCTGATGGTTGCAGGTACAACCGATGCGGTATTAATGGTTGAATCAGAAGCCAAAGAGCTTTCTGAAGAAATCATGTTAGGCGCTGTTATGTACGGTCACGAAGAAATGCAAGTGGCTATTTCTGCTATCAGCGATTTTGCCAAAGAAGTCGGCAAAGAAATGTGGCAATGGACAGCACCAGAAAAAGACCAAGCATTAGCAAAACAAGTCGCTGATGTGTGTGAAGCTGATCTTAAAGATGCATTTTCAACCGCTGACAAGATGGA
>CAZMWD010000058.1:1400-4230 GCA_964569685.1 uncultured Cocleimonas sp.
AGAACACATGGTTCTGCGCTGTTTACACGGGGTGAGACACAGGCTTTGGTTATAACAACCTTAGGTACAACCCGTGATGCACAAATTATTGATGCGCTGCAAGGCTCACACAAAGACCCCTTCTTACTCCATTACAATTTCCCTCCTTACTCGGTGGGTGAAACAGGTCGTACCGGCAACCCGGGCAGGCGTGAGATTGGTCATGGTCGTTTAGCTAAGCGTGGTCTGCTGGCGGTAATGCCAGATCAAGACACATTCCCTTACACCGTGCGTGTGGTATCTGAAATTACAGAATCAAACGGTTCTAGTTCAATGGCTTCTGTTTGTGGTACTTCGCTATCCTTGATGGATGCTGGCGTTCCAATCAAAGCACCGGTTGCAGGTATCGCTATGGGCTTGGTTAAAGAAGGCGATAAATTCACCGTATTAACCGACATTTTGGGTGATGAAGATCATTTGGGCGATATGGACTTTAAAGTAGCGGGTACTAAAGACGGTATCAATGCACTGCAAATGGACATTAAAATCCAAGGCATCACTAAAGAAATTATGGAACAGGCACTTGAGCAAGCGCAAGTAGCACGTTTACATATTCTTGATGAAATGAATAAAGTCATCAGCACCGCAAACACAGAAGTATCTAACTTTGCTCCACGTTATTCTTCGATGAAAATCAACCCAGATAAAATTCGTGAAGTTATCGGTAAAGGTGGCGAGACGATTCGTGGCATTGCCGAGAAAACAGGCGCGCAAGTTGATATTGACGACACAGGCGCAATCAAGATTTCTGCCGTTAACGGTGAAGCTGCTAACGCTGCTAAGAAAATGATTGAAGATATTACGGCTGAGGCTGAGGTAGGCACGATCTACAACGGTACTGTGGCTAAAATTATGGAGTTTGGTGCATTTGTTAATATCCTACCGGGCAAAGATGGCTTAGTTCATATCTCTCAAATCAGTAATGAGCGTGTTGAGAAAGTGGCTGATCATTTAAAAGAAGGTGATGAGGTTCGTGTTAAATTGCTTGAGATTGATCGTCAAGGGCGTATGAGATTAAGTATGAAAGAGGTTGGCGAAGGCGAATAATAACACCACAGCACATTCATCTTTTGCACCAGCTCTGCGTTGCTTTTGATACTCGAATAGTCACATATTAATATATGCTCCTATTCTCCGCTCAAAAGCGCCTTGATCTGATGCAAAACCTAAACGTGCTGAGGCGTTATTAAAATTTAAACGTACCGTTTATCAAAAGGCTCCTCATTGGAGCTTTTTTTGCATCTGAAATTTGTATAATGCGTATATAGATCAACAACAAATAATTGACTCATTAAACTACTATAAGAAGAATATAGCCGATGGAAGATATTTATGCGGAATTGTTGCAAAAAACGGCAACAGGAGATCAGCTAGCGTTTAAAAAACTTTATGAGGAGACATCCCCTAAACTCATGAGTCTGTGTTTACGTTTAATGCGCACCGAGGCATTAGCTGAAGATGTATTACAAGAAGGCTTTATCAAAGTCTGGGAGAAAGCAGATACGTTTACGCCAGGCAAAGGGAGAGCGCTGACGTGGATGTCCACAGTCATACGCAATAAGGGATTAGACAAACTGCGTAGCTTGAAAACAAAGGCAGTGGAAGTTGAGATTCAATATGAAGGTTTAGAATTTTCATCAACAGAATTGGAACCCGATAAACTGGAAAATTTAAGTCAGGATGTTAAAGGTTTAATGGACTGTTTAGATCAATTAAAGCCCGATCAAAAAGAATGTATTTTATTATCTTATTATTATGGACACACCCATCAGGAGCTCGCCGAGAAAATGGGCAGACCCTTAGGCACAATTAAAGCGTGGATTAGAAGAGGCTTAGAGGATATACGACCATGTCTAAATTAAATAATAAACAAAACAATGCGTTAACCCGCTATCAAAACCCCGAGCTATTCGAACAGCTCGCGATTGAATATGCGGTTGGATCAATGCAAGGTAGAGCTAAAAAACGCTTTGAAGCACTCATGGATACGCATTTTTATTTACGCGCAGTCGTCGATGCTTATGAAAACAAGTTTGCAAGTTTGGTCGAATTATTGCCCGATACTCAACCTTCTAATCAGGTATGGAATAATATTGAAGCACATATTCAATCATCTACCACAGAAGAAAAGCATCAACAACAAAAAACAGCTTGGTGGAGTACTCGCTTTTTCAAACAAAGTATGGGCTTAACCGCAATGGCATTGGTAGTGTCTGCCGTATTATTTTTAAACCCGATGACACTTACGCCTCAAGCGACCGCATTGGTTTATTCTGCTGTTTTAGAATCTAATTCGCATGAATATATGGCCATCACTAAGATTAAAAAATCCGATATGATGCTTTCATTCGATCTTATGAAAGAAATCGACGTTGCAGATAATATGGAACTCACCCTTTGGTGTCATCCAAAGAAAGGAGGCGACCCAATGAAAATGGGGACTCTGGCGAATACAGGCAAAACCATGATCAAAATTAGCAGCATGGAATGGGAAGCACTTAAAGATGTTAGTAAATTATCAATCAGTGTCGAACATAAAAATGCGAATATCCAAACACCTGAAGGTGATATGATTATTTATGGTCAATTGAGTTCCAGTAGCTAATGTGTAAACTATCCTGTATAAAGTTACAAGTCACAACATCTTTACTTTATGAGACCTCAGCATAACTCAGTGGTGAAAGAAACGGCAAGCTCTAAAGTCACCTGAATTATGCTGAGGTCTCTTTATACAGGAACATAAACAGGTGATCTTAACCTTAATAAAAACCATTCAATCACTCTCCTTTTC
>CAZMWD010000058.1:4330-10239 GCA_964569685.1 uncultured Cocleimonas sp.
AATAAAAACCATTCAATCACTCTCCTTTTCTAAAACACCTCTCTGGTTATTTACTTTACCCCTTTTAATTTCTTGTAGTTCGCTACGATCCGAAGTATTTGAATATGATCTTTCTCCCGATAACGAGATTGAGAAAAATATTAATATCAATTTATTAGGCAGTATCGGGATGAAATCGACTCGGTTTAATAACTTACCCGTTACCGAATTATCAGGTATCGCTTGGGACAACGATGAACGTCTCTTATATGCGGTATCGGATGAAGGTTTTCTTTATCATCTTAGATTAACCATTAACAATAATCACTTAGAGAACATGAAGGTCATCTATGCCACACGACTCAAAAATAAGGCAGGAGAAAATCTAAAAGGGAAATACAGCGATGCTGAAGGTTTATCTCTAACGGGCGGAAACAATGGTAAAAAGGGAGATTCAGAACTTATTATATCGTTCGAAAACAAACCACGCATCGCCCGCTATACTACTCGTGGTAAGTTTGTGAAAAAAGTCCATCTTCCCAAAAAACTACGCAAAAGAAAAAACTATCGTCATAAAAACAAAGCACTCGAAAGTGTTACCCAGCACCCTATCTATGGCACACTAACCGCTGCCGAATTTCCATTATCAGAAAATAAAATAAAATATCAAACGGTTTATTCCAGCACGGGTAAAAAGTGGAACTTCCCCGCATCGGTCCCCAAAAAAAGTGCCATCACAGGCTTAGAAACATTACCCAATGGTGATTTATTAGTACTCGAACGTTCGTGGGTAAACGCGTTTACCCCCATCACGATTAATCTCCGCCAACTACAGTTAAATAAATGTGACGATAAAAACTTTTGCCAAACAAAAACAATCGCCTCTCTATCAGGTGCTGAGGGATGGTATTTAGATAACTTTGAAGGCTTGGCGCATTATAATAACAACCAATATTTAATGGTGTCTGATGATAATAACAACCCATTACAAAATACGGTGCTGGTTTTATTTGAAATAAAGTCATAGTTTCACTACACTTTATCTATGAACAAAAAAATACTAGGGCATTTAAACTCAAAAGAAGCATGGGATTTTTTACAACAACATCCAGAAGCACGGCTGATTGATATTCGCTCCTCTATGGAGTTTTTATTTATCGGACATCCCACAAACAGTATTCATATCGCATGGATGGAAGATCCAGACTGGGATATTAATCCTAATTTTGTAAAAGAAATTAATCAAATCCAGAAAGCCAGCCAAAATAATAACTGCCCTATTCTATTAATATGCCGCAGTGGTAATCGCTCCGAAAAAGCAGGTATCCAATTACTCGAAGCGGGTATGGAAAATATCAGCCATATCACCGATGGTTTTGAAGGTGATAGAGATGATAATAACCACCGTGGCACCATTAATGGCTGGCGTTTTTATGATCTACCTTGGGAACAATGCTAAATCTAATCATAAATTACCTCGACTCAGTGGATGTTTTACGTTTAATTCGCTCTAAAACTTCATAAGCAGAGGCTTTAAGCACAGAAACACTATCATCAATCATATTTCCACTCAGGTTCGCATCAATCTGATCCATCGCGGCCATTTCATCCGTAAACGCTTGCTGTTTTTCTCGAATACGCGTCAATGAATCTTGCATATCACCAAAGCGTGATACCGCACCATGGCTTCGATTGACCAATTTATTTTGCGCACTTTGCATTTTAGTCGTTGCTTGCGCCATGCGTAATTCAGTACGATAATTATCCAAACGAATCATCATTTTCTGTAACATTTGTTGCAATTGTTTTTCATCTTTAATCAAATGCTGACAGTGTTTTTGATGCCGTTCCAACATGGATTCTTTCTCACTCACATGTTCGGCAAGTACCAATGCTTCCGCCTCATTATCGGCCTGAATATAATCAGACATTCGTGTTTCAAACTGATTAATATTGTTTTCAGCCATTTTAATTTCACGCTGTAATCGCATTTTTTCGGCAATAATAGAAGCGAGCTGTTGTTTGGATTGCGTGATATGATTTTCACATTCATGAACCTCCTGCGCAAAAATTCGCAAACTATTCGCATCAATCACAACTTCTGCTGTTTCTCTTACACCACCGTTTAAAGCGGTCATTAGTTTTCGCATAATTCTCATTATCTCTCTCCCTATTCCGTATATTCTTGAATGATTTTATTGGTCTTAGCTTCACTGATTCGATTGATGATTTTGTTACCTTCATGCTCATCCCGCATCGTTTTAGAAACCATAATGGTCGAGCTAACAATAAAGAGTGAATTTAGAGCCATATAACCTTTCAACATTAAATCACCTGGCATAAAAATAATCGCCGCGAGCATTGCAGCCAATGAGATTAGAAAGGAGAGTTTGACGAATAATAGCCAACCCGCTGAATTGGTTTGTGTATCATAGTTTTCCATTTTTATTTTCCTCTGTTTTTAGTATTGGACAGAACGAGTATTTAAATCATGTGTCGTCTGTTGAGAGGAAGTATGGCGATTAGTATTTGTTTTTAAATCTTTTTAGGAATAGTTTCATTTATTTGCGCCACAAGTAGTATTTTTTAATACCATTGTGCGATATTGGTAGAGAAATAAGAGTCACGTTTTCATCTATATTCAGAAACTAGCGCTTCTGAAATTCTTCAAACACACTAAAGCGCCAATCACGCAATGCAAGTACCGAGGTATAACCAAAACGTTTCCCCAGCGGTAAGGCTCTGTCATCTTTGGTCATCTCATCAAACTCTCTTGCAAGCCTTTCTAGTTTGCGTTGAAAAATAGCATTTGATTCGGGGGATAACATGCCATTAAGTACGATTAACTTTTCTTGCGGTAAACCAAAGTTTGAATTAAAAAAATCGGTTTCGATATTCTCCCTGAAAAAGCGTTGAATATGCCCGTTCTTACGCCATTTGAAATTAGGCGATACTTTTATTTTAATTTTATTATTGGGCAGTAACTCGATGATATTCAAGCGATCTAATTGCGCAAGGTATTGAATACATTGTGCTTCATTTAAGGTATAGGTGTTAATAATATCCTCTAGCGTCCAATGATTGATCACTGAAATCGTGACTAATAATAGACCTAAATCACTCACCACTTGTTTTTCTTGGTCTTTAGTTAATTCTGTAATTTGGCGTGCAGTAGAATCATTTACCTGCTGAATTAAATCGGTTATTTCCATTTCTAACATTTGGCAAATAGTATCTAAACGATTTAAGCTAACGGACTGTTGAGCAAACATGCGTTTTACACTCGCTTCGGATAGCGCTAAATAGTCCGCCACATCGGCATAGGTTTTGCCGTGTGTTTTAAGGGTTTTTTTTAAGGTATTAATGATTAGGCTGGTTTGTGCCATCGGATGTCCTTATGATGCATTTGCAATACTCATTCGCTGTTATTTGAAAGTATTGGTGATGTAATCATCAAGTTTATCGCAACTCTGAGCGAACTGATAGCGAATCAAGTACAACTAAAATATTAATTTATTTAATACATTACACAGAAAGACATAGCGGATTCAATACGTTAGAATTATATATATAAAAATACTTTATGCAGATAAAGAGGAATAAGGCATTAGTAACAACAAAACAATTATTACCTATGGAACATACGATATGTTTCATGAAGGTCATCTTAGACTTTTAGAACGCGCTAAAGCATTAGGGCACTACCTTATTGTCGGTGTTACGGGCGAGAACTACGACCGTTCGCGGGGCAAGTTAAATGTGATTGAAAGCACCCAAAAACGTGTCGCAACGATTGAGGCTTTGGACTTTGTTGATAAGGTCATTGTAGAAAAACACAAAAAGCAAAAAGCGCAAGATATGGTGAAATATGATGTTGATATTTTTGCCATTGGTGATGACTGGGTGGGTGTTTTTGACTACCTCAATGAATTCACCCATGTTGAGTATTTACCCCGCACAGAAGGTATATCCAGCACCCAACTTAGGGAAGATAATTTTGATGTAATCAAACTGGGAATTGTCGGTCTTGGGCGTGATACAAGGGCCTTTATTGATGAAGCACAGCATGTGCCTAATTTGAAGATTAATCGTATTTATTCATCTGACTTTTTATCAGTAAAGAAATTTACCAAAAAGAGTAAAAGAATTAAGTTCGGGCACGACAACTACGATGATTTTTTAGAGTCGAGCATTATTGCAGTCTATATTGATACCGCGCTAGAAGAACATTACAAGCTAATTAAACAAGCGTTAAAAGCCAAAAAGCATGTCCTGTGCGAAAACCCGTTGGCATTACACAAAGATGAGTTAAAAGAATTACTCTCTTTGGCCAAAAAAGAAAAAGTACTGCTCCTATCTGCGCTTAAAACAGCGTTTCTTCCCGCCTTTAATCAACTGTTAACAGAGCTAAACAAAGGCATCATTGGCGATATAAAAGAAGTCCGCGCGACACGCACATCGCTTTATAAAGAGAAAGATTACCCCGACACGTTTATGGCGCAAGGGGCAACCAATATTCTCTCCTCATACCCTTCATTGCTGGTGAATAAAATCTTGGGTGAGAGTAAAGATATTACCTTTTTTGATCAAGGCACCGAGGGCTATGATGTATCCAACCTGATTGTTAGCAAACATCAAGGGGGCGCCATTGGTATTTCTATCGTAGCGACGGGTATTAAATCGGAAGGTGATGCGGTTATCTCTGGCACCAAAGGGTATATCTATATTCCTGCACCTTGGTGGCTGACTAAAAAGTTTCATGTACGTTTTGAAGATGAAAATAAAAGCCAAACATTTAAATATGAATTTGATGGCTGTGGGCTGCGCTATATGATCGCCGAGTTTGCCTCACTGATTCAAAGAGATCAACGTAAATCTATCATGTTAACCCCTGAAGATATGCTGGGCATCAACCGAGTGCTGTTAGAGTACAACGATAGAAAAATGAAAGAGAAGGGAGGATAGACAACCTATGATTTACGAAAATTATTATATCTTTACGCCCGGCCCTGTAAAAATGTCGGAAGAAATACTCCAGATAGGCGCTCAACAAACCCCCTACTTTAGAAACAACGCATTTTCTGAGGTAACGTATGCCTGTGAAAATGGGCTTTTGGAAATGGTTAATGCGCCAACGGATTCAAAAGTCATTTTTCTTGCAGCCTCTGGTACAGCAGGCATGGAATCTGCGGTAATGAACTTACTCACTAAAAACGATAAGGCACTGGTAGTTAATGGCGGTGGTTTTGGTGCGCGTTTTGTGGATATTTGCACAACCCATACCATTCCGCACACTGACTTTATGGTAAAAAACACCAACCTAAATGATATTGAAACCCTAGCCCCTAAACCTAAAGACGAACCCTATACAGCGTTAGTCGTAAATGCACATGAAACATCCGTAGGCCATTTGTATGACCTTGATGCAATGGGAAAATATGCCAACAAAAATGACATGCTTTATATTGTAGATGCCATTTCCATGCTGGTGACTGACCCACTCGATATGCAGCAATCCAATATTGATGTTGTCATTGCTAGCTCCCAAAAAGGTTTAGCATTACCGCCGGGGTTAACCATGGTGATACTTGCACCTAAGGCACTCGCAAAGCTACAAAAAGTTGATTCTTTATACTTTAATTACAAAGACTACCTCTCTAATGGCGAGAGAGGGCAATCACCCTACACGCCAGCTGTGACGATCATGTTGCAACTTGAAGCACGCTTAGCGCAAATTAAAGAACGCGGTGGCGTAGCCCAAAGTATCGCCAGCGCAAAAGAAATTGCTGAGTACTTTCGAGCCAACATTAAAGCATTACCCGTAAAAGAATATACCCCTTATATGCCCAATGCGATGACCACTCTCACCCCAACAGATGGCAGGTCAGCAATGGATATTGTGAATGCCTTAGAAGAAAATTATAAGGTAA
>CAZMWD010000059.1:0-1714 GCA_964569685.1 uncultured Cocleimonas sp.
ACCATGCAAAAAAAGTGCATTCTCTGCAAAGCGCGCCTAGGAGCCTGTCCGAGAACTAGAAAGCTACTGCAAACCCCATGAGTACCATAACCTGTGCTTATTGAAATCGTTAAATAGCTACGGTTATTCGCCTCTTTCAATAAGCCCATCTTATGTCACTCCTGTGATTTTCGCTACGCTTCCTATTCTCAGACAGGCTCCTAGGATATAATAACTTGTAGTCTTGCATAAGAAACACCTTATTATTAAATATGACCTTACAAAAAACCCAACGCGCCTATCTCTCCCTCAGCACCGCATTAATTAATCTAGAAGCGGAGCAACCCGAACAAACGACCATAGATACCGCAATTAAACGGGGCTACTTTCTGCCCGAAGAAGACGATATTTTGTGGTCGCTAATAGCACGTTACTTAACTATCCGTAGCGGTTTCTGGGAGATTATTAGTGATATGTCGGCGCACTTTGTTGATAATGTGGAAAATATAAAAACCTTAGATGATTGGCGTCACTTCTTACTCGGCTATGCCTCATCTTGTCAGGCGGTTTACATGTCGCGTTTATTGATTGACGACATGGCAAAACACAAACGAGTACAACGAAAAATAAACGAAGGTGCGCCACAGCATCGTATTCCCCGTAAAGTATTCACCACTATTTTTGATTCATTAAGTGATGCCGACAACGCCATAAAAATGCAATACATGATGAATTTTGTGGATGATAATCGTGCCCATATCAACACGATGATGAATGATGACACTGTTGCATCTATTGTTAAAAACCTAGAAAAACTTGAATCAAGCTTACACAGTAGCCAGCTTAACTATATCAAACTACGCTTACGTTATATCTGGCATGCGCTTACTCGGCGTGGGGCAAGCTCGAAACAAACCGCCTCCTTTTTTATTTTAGAAAAAGCAGGACGTGTGGTTGCAGAATTAGGTGATCACAGCAACAAACGCGTTACCCCAGAAATACAAACGCAATTAGCCAAGCTATTGCAAGCCGGTGATGTCATTATTACGCGTCATGATTTTGTTGCCAGCAATTTGTTTCTTCCCGGTTATTGGCCACATGCGGCACTTTACATTGGTTCGGAAGATGATAGAAAAGCATTAGGGATTGATCTAGACGAATCAATAGCTAATCGCTGGAAAGGTAATATTCGTACTTTAGAAGCGCAAAAAGACGGGGTTTTATTCCGCCCTTTAAATGAAACGTTGAATGTTGATGAACTGATTATTATTCGCCCTAATTTAAGCCCCACAGAACTAGCGATTGGCTTAACCCGCGTTTGCCAACATGAAGGCAAGGGCTATAACTTTGATTTTGATTTTTTTAGTTCTAATAAACTGGTTTGTACCGAGGTAATTTACCGTGCTTTTGATGGCTTGCGCGATGATGGCTTGCGCGATGATGGATTGCGTGATGAAGGCTTTCGCAATGATGGCGTACAAAATGATGACTTACAAAATGATGGTTTACAAGAAGCTGACGAAGGTATTATTAAGTTTAAACTAATAGAACGTGCCGGTAGGCTCAGCCTTTCGGCAGAAGATATTTTGGATATGGCGGTAAATAATCAGGGCTTTAAGCCTGTGGCGATTGTTGGCTTAAAAAGTTGTCATGGCAATGTGGTGATGGGTGAGGAAGCTTTGGAGAAAATCAAAGGTAGTTATTCAGCTTCGTGATTTATGAAACATCTCATTTA
>CAZMWD010000059.1:1814-5644 GCA_964569685.1 uncultured Cocleimonas sp.
AAAATTTTCAGACATTGAATGAGAACGTTGCTTACTGTCTTTAGTATCACCCTGTAAAAAACTCATCGCAACGCTGGGTTTAGAAACTAATAAACCTTCTACCAACGATGCTATACCACTCTGTTTTAAGAAATCACGTCGATTTAAGCCTCTTCTAAAGGGAGAAGCATTAAAAATACATTTATTTTTATTCATCAATATTCTTTCGTACAAAGTCTCTAATGCTTGTAAACTGTAGCACATTTCATTTTACACTATCTCAACAGACTATTAGAATAATCACATCCACCTTAAAGCTAGTAAATAGTATTAAACACATGCAACTTTCCAACGAAGATAACCTCCGCTTAAACGTATTACTTTCTCAAGAGCTACGTGCCATTCGCATTAATGAAAGCACCATGACGGTATTTGCTCTTACCGACAAAGGCGAAGCTAAAATTGTACTTAACCCAACCCTCCGTGATGAACAATATCTGCGTTTAGTGCGCGAATTATTATCCCTAAAAATAACCGGATCACCGGGGGGTTACCCTGTGTTTATAAAACGCTGGACGCGGATGGGGCACACCGATAACACCTTAGAACACATGTTGTTATTAGGCGAGCCCGAAGCCGTCGTTGCCGTCGTACATGCCAAAGACCTTAACCATGATATTGGTGTTCGCGCTTGGTGGGCAAACCCTACAACCGAGGTCGCAATGCGTTTAATGGAATACCCTGCGGTTGCACAGGGCGAACTTGGCAAAGAACTTTCCGCCTATTTAATGGAGTTTTTGCCCTTTGAAGAAGTACAACTAAACATCGTTAATATGGTGCGCCTATGTTTACAAAGTGGCTTGTTAAGTGAAGATGAAAAACACGCTTTGTGGGCAAGAGCCAAACGCAGAAATCCGTTTTATGTTGGCTTCGCTCATGCAGACCCCGCACAAATCCCTCTGCAACCATCCAACCACGATTTACATAATGAAATATGCGATCAACTCGAATCATTAATAAAAGATGATAATATTTTTGCGATAACACTGTGTGATCTTCTTTCAAAAAATGGTCAAAAATGGCTTAACACATTACAACTATCGCTTAAAAAGCCCGTTGATCAAGATGTTGTGATCTCGCTCTTTACCGCGATCAGTCTGTATTTTAAACTACCGCTGTGTGATCCACGTGGACAACGCGATATAGATATGGCGTTAACCTATAGTGATCAATTGTGTAATGAGCTGGAAAGCAATTCAAATAGTAGTTCAAATAAAGAATTATGTGCATTGATAAACACACTGACACCAAACCATCTGGATTTAATCAATGCAATGCTGGTATTAGCCCAACTCGGTGAACATACTTTAATCCCTATTTTTAGCGGTAATGAATCGGTTGGCACAGTGATGCGTAAACGCTTATTACCATTAACCATACCTTTATTAGAGAAAATTGATATTCTAATACAACAACCCCATACTACTTCTATACAATAACCATTGGATACGTTATGCCCTACTTCGTTTACAAAGTGACCCAACCCACCCCGATTATTAAAAATCTTGAATTTCAAAAAGAGTTTGCAGAATTTAAAGATGCAAAAAAATACTCGCGGGATACACGTGCAGAATTACCGTTGAATGGCGGTATTACCATTAAAATGATTCATGCCATCAACCAGTTGCAAGCGGAAGAAATCCTTATGGAAAAACGCGCAGAAACCGTAACGATGGAATGGGAGAAGTAGAAGTCTTATATAAAAAGCGCATCCCTGTGTAAACAGTAGCCATGTTCATGCAAAGTGCCATTCTGATAGATAGATTCCCGCCTACACGGGAGTGACCGTTTAGAAGCAATTAAGAATAAGATGAATACTCTGGAAATTAACAGTGGATGAAGATCAGTACCGTAGTACCTACAAAGAGCTTAATCCTAATCGATGTATCTTCGAAAAAGCAATCACCAACCGACGCTGTGATTGTGAACTAAAACGCAAGTTTGTACTTGCCACACGTGAATGCGTGGCTTGCGAGTCTGAAAGCGCATTACCCCAATGCACACAGGTCTTAAACACAATTAGAAACAATGCGCGATTTTCATTAAAAGTCGTTACCGTTGATGGGCCGATGCCACACAACAAAGAATTACAAGTTCAAGCGGGCGGTATGTTGGTATTACAACAGTTATTATCAAACAATAATGATTTACCCCAAAAACAGACAGAACAACAAGCAATAGTAACGAATATCCATCAAACAATGCAGGATGCTCTGTTAGAATATGAAACCATTGAAAACCTGCCCTTTGGCGAAATTGTAAAAGGGGTTGTATCTTACCAATCTCGTCCTAAACGTCGTAAAAAATAACATTACTAAAAATCAATATGAAATACTTCCCTATATTTTTAAATTTAAAAACACACGCTTGCCTTGTTGTCGGTGGTGGTTCTGTTGCCACCCGAAAAGTGGAAAACCTACTGTCAGCCGATACACATATCACCGTTATTTCACCACAGTTAAGTAATGAGTTAATACAAAAAAGCAAAGACAATGAAATCACTCATATTAACCGTGATTTTGAACCCTCTGATTTAAACAACGCACAATATTCATTGATTTTTGCCGCAACCGATAGTGCAGAAACCAATGCTCAGATTGCGCAATTGGCAAATGAAAATAATATTCCGGTCAATGTCGCAGATAATCCTAGCCTGTGTAGCTTTATCGTCCCTTCTGTTTTAGATCGATCACCGGTTACGATTGCCGTTTCAACCGGTGGTGCATCACCCGTATTAGCAAGGCAGCTACGGATGAAATTAGAAACCATGATTCCTTCTGCCTGTGGCCGTTTAGCAGGTATTACCGAAGAGTATCGCGCAAAAGTAAAACAGCACTTCCCTACCCAAGAAAAACGCAAACAGTTTTGGGAGTCTGCCTTAAAAGGTCCATTCGCAGAACTCGTCTATGCAGGGCAAGATAATTCAGCCCGACAATTATTAGATGACATGCTAATAAAACAGCAAGATGAATCACCCGTCGGTGAAGTTTATTTGGTCGGTGCGGGTCCTGGCGACCCTGATTTATTAACCTTTAAAGCAGTTAGACTGATGCAACAAGCGGATGTCATCGTGTATGATCGATTGGTATCCAAACCTATTTTAGACATGGCAAATAAAAATGCAGAGCGTTTATATGTTGGCAAAGAAAAAGACAATCATGCTGTGCCACAAGATAAAATTAACGACTTGCTGGTTGAACTTGCTTTGCAAGGAAAACGTGTCCTGCGCCTAAAAGGAGGCGATCCCTTTATTTTTGGTCGTGGTGGCGAAGAAATCGAAACACTGGCAGAAAACAAGGTACCGTTTCAAGTAGTGCCTGCCGTTACCGCCGCTTCGGGTTGTTCTGCCTACGCAGGCATTCCCTTAACTCACCGTGATTATGCACAATCCGTGACCTTTGCTACCGGTCATTTAAAAGATGGTTCAATCAATTTAAATTGGGATCAACTCACCCAAAAAAATCATACCATCGTATTTTATATGGGACTCACGGGCATCAATGTCATTAGTAAACAATTACAAGCGCACGGCATGTCGGGCGATATGCCTGCCGCATTAGTGGAGCAAGGAACAACCCGCAATCAACGCGTTCACATTGGAACCGTCGCCACTTTACCGCAACTGGTGAAAGAATCAGGCGTTCGCGCGCCGACCTTAACCATTATCGGCGAAGTAGTACAATTACACGATAAATTACATTGGTACGAGCCAGAACGCCATGTACAGGCAACTGAGTTTAGCAAAAACCCCGTCTAATTTTTGCCTAAGCTTTTGCCTAACTTTTGCCTAA
>CAZMWD010000059.1:5744-8749 GCA_964569685.1 uncultured Cocleimonas sp.
TTTAGCAAAAACCCCGTCTAATTTTTGCCTAAGCTTTTGCCTAACTTTTGCCTAATTAAGGATATAACTTATGAGCATTCAAGAAACAAAAATCAATTTACAAGACGCTTTCAAACAAAACATGAACGATGGTGGCAGTTGTTCAGAGTCTGAACCGTTTGCACTACGCACTATCGACGACAGCATGGAGCCCGAATTTGATATGGGTTGCATCATCATCATCGACCCCGGTCATGTTGCACGTGATAGCTCTTACGTATTTGCAGTAGATAACAAAAGTGAATATATTTTTCGTCAGTTGCGTATCAAAGATGAGCGTTATTACCTCGCGCCACTCAATGATTTATACGATACCATCGAGATTAAATGGGAACAAATCGAAGGAGTGATTACCCAACGCGCGGGTAAACGCCGCCACTATCATAAACATTATGATTGATTGGTTTTATATAGGCTTTTGCGTCGCAGATAACTAACCAATTTGTTTATACCATTCAAACTGGCTTAAGCCCTTCAATACTCGCCGACATCACATAGTTTTCAACACCCTGCCCCGGCGCCCAGTCTTTAATAAACTCACGCGATGAATCCTTAGGCTGAATGGATATTTCTGTAAACCCTGCCGCTTCAATATCGCGTTGTAAATCTTTAATTAATGCCGCATTACCCATACACCCGGCGATTAAAAGCGGATCATTCTTCATTTCATCAGGCAATTCAATGGTTGCTACAACATCAGAAATTGCCATGCGTCCACCCGGTTTTAAAATACGCAATGCTTCACGAAATACTTGAGCTTTATCGGGTGAAAGATTGATTACGCAGTTTGAGATAATTACGTTAGCACTATTATCAGCAACAGGTAAATGCTCAATCTCACCTAGGCGAAATTCAACATTGGTGTACTTTCCTTTTTCCGCATTTTTACGCGCTTTGCTGATCATATCCGGTGTCATATCTATTCCAATCGCTTTGCCTGTATCACCAATTTGTTGCGATGCAAGGAAACAATCAAAACCGCCACCAGAGCCTAAATCAACCACCGTTTCACCTGCTTGTAACGCCGCTATCGCTTGAGGATTCCCGCAGCCTAAGCCCATGTCAGCACCTTCTGGAACAACATCAAGATCTGCTTGCGAGTAACCTAATCGAGTAGAGATTAATGTATTAATTGCATCATCATCGGATGTCCCACAGCAACTTGCTGCAGGACCATCACAACAACTTTCATCCGTTGCATTGGCTACTTTCTCGTAGACACTGCGTACATTTTCTCGCAGGGTATTTTGTTCAACCGCCGTATTAGTTTCTGCTGTTTCATCACAACAACTGGGCGCACAACAGTCTTTTTCTTCGCTCATTTTAATCACCTTTTATTGGTCAATATTTTAGATTAGTTAGATTAAGTTAGATTAGGTTTAAATCACTTGTTTTGATTCACATGAAAAAACGCGGATAATTCATCCAGTGTTTTTGGTTCTATCCAGCATTCAATATTTTTTCCTTTACGGCGCGTTTGTATCAACCCCGCTCTAAATAATTCTTTTAAATGATGCGATACGGTGGAAGGTGCAATATCAAGACTACTTCCAATCTCCCCTACCGTAAAACGCAGTGCATCATCCATACTACAAACGGTTCCTAGCTGACAACATTGCGTCAACTGTTGAAAAATCGCAAGACGATGCGAGTTACCTAATGCTTTAAACATTTCTGATCGTTGTTGAATGCTGATACTATAATTCGACATATATCGAATTATAGTATCAAGTTAGACTTTGTGTCAATCATATTTTATGCTTAATGATAATTTGAGACCTCAACATAACTGAGATGACGAGTAACGGCTAAAGCTCTAATAATTTAGTAGCTTACCGCTTGATTTTTAAGCGATAACTCGATTATTAGAGCTTGCCTTTTTTTTTCGCTACTGAGCTATGCTGAGGTCTCAATTTATAATATCTATGTACAGAAATTAATTAATTGAATAGCAGTATAATGAACCAGATACTAACAAATCAGTACATAAATATTAAAGGATAGGTTTCAAAGGTAGGTGGAGGAGTTTAATATGGATAAAGAAATAATTGGGCATTTTGCAATCACTTTATATGCCGCTACTAACTACGATGAAGCATTTGATGCCTATTATCAACTCGTGAAAAAAACGGGGTTTGATGCCGTCTGCTATTCCTATATGCCTCAAATGATGACTGCCAGCCAACTATCCCTTTCGCCTATTATAAAAAATGCGGGGGCACTTTATACCCCATTTATTCAGGATTATTTAAAAAAAGGGCTACTCGATACCGATCCAATAATAAGACTCATTAAAAAGGGTAAAACAAAAACGCTTGATTGGTGGGAAGAAGCCAAAAAAGGCGATTTTACAGAGAATGAATATGCACAATTAGAATTAATAAAAACACATTATGGCATAGCCAATGGCATTACCATCCCTACCATGTGTGGCCAAAGAGGTATTGCAGGTGGCAGTATTATTACGACTCTTAAAGGAAGTGAGTACAAATATTTAAAAGATAAGCACCTTGCTACAATAGAAATAGCAACTAAGATGTTCCATGACTTTACACTTTCTCATCCAAAATCTTTAAATACCTTTGTACTACCTTTATTTCCAAAACTAACAATAAAAGAGATACAAGTCATCCAATACTTGTTAACGGGAAAACCCATGAAAGGTATCGAGGAAGTTACAGACATATCCCCTAAATATGCAGAAAAGCTACTGATCAATATCCGTAAGAAGTTTGGCAATATATCCACGAATGAGTTAATTCATCAGATCAGTATCTTTGATATTTTTAACAAATAGAGTCATTTGGATACTACGAACTCAATATATCATTCAATTTATCCAAAATATTAGCTCAACACCTTCATGATTCGAACGTGCTTCTCATCAATAAATTTGACATAGATAAGCTCAACATCAGTCGTCTTTTCATCGTTAGCGACGAAACTTAATGTAACCAAGTACAATG
>CAZMWD010000059.1:8849-10084 GCA_964569685.1 uncultured Cocleimonas sp.
ACATCAGTCGTCTTTTCATCGTTAGCGACGAAACTTAATGTAACCAAGTACAATGAATATCACAACAAATTTAAACTCCCTATTCCCTCACATACAAAAATAGGGTAAAAAGGTGGGTGAAACCTTGAACGAGAGAATGACGGATAAAAAATGCTTAAAATTCCCAGTTTTTCCTTAAAACTTCGATCAATTTTGCGACTTTCTTGCAAGAGCTTATACTTTAGTAAGCCATGCTATTAACCTCACTTTTAAGAAATATCTGTAAAATTACGCTATTTTTAGTAAGCTTGCCATTTTATTATTTTAAAATGGACAACTTGATTATTAGCGCTTGCCGTTCTCTTTCGCCATACTCTCGTACAAAGGTCTCATAATGAAAATTCCAAAGCGAATACAACCACTTGTCGAAGATGGTTTAGTCGATGAAGTACTCAGTCGATTAATGAGCGGCAAAGAAGCCGATGTCTATGTGGTACGTTGTGGCTCAGACATTCGTTGTGCCAAAGTGTATAAGGAAGCGGCTCAACGAAGCTTTAAAAAAGCAGCGCAATATACTGAAGGTCGTAAAGTTAAAAATAGCCGTCGCGCACGTGCGATGGAAAAAGGCTCTAAGTTTGGTCGCAAAGAACAAGAAAAAATCTGGCAGAATGCAGAAGTAGACGCACTTTATTTACTTGCCGAAGCCGATGTTCGCGTTCCCGAACCCTACGGTTGTTTCGATGGTGTTTTGCTGATGGAGTTAATCACCGATGCGAACGGGGATGTTGCACCGCGCTTAGGCGATATTACGCTGGATCAACAACAAGCCATCGTAAACTTTGCAGTGCTTATGCAAGATGTGGTTCGTATGTTATGCGTGGGCACTATCCACGGTGATTTATCGGAATTTAATGTGCTACTAGATGAATACGGCCCAGTCATTATCGACCTCCCCCAAGCCGTGAATGCCTCTGCTAATAACAACGCCAAAACCATGCTGCTGCGCGATGTGGATAATATGAAAGATTACTTCGGGCAATTCGCCCCGTTCTTATTAGAAACTCAGTTTGGCAAAGAAATTTGGAAGCTATACGAAGACGGTGAATTAAAACCAGAAACCGTATTAACCGGTGAGTTCGAAGATAACACCGAAAACGCCAATGTCGATGATGTCATGATCGAAATTGAAGCTGCCTACGAGGAAGAACAAAGGCGACTTGAGCGACTAAGGGAAAGCGAAGCTTGAAAAAGAAGTC
>CAZMWD010000060.1:0-4039 GCA_964569685.1 uncultured Cocleimonas sp.
TATGATGCCTTAGAGGCTTACAGAATTTTATGGGACTTGATCAGGGTCTCCTTAAGGAGACCCTCTGAATAACCTTTCTAACTCTGTATTACAGAATTTTTTACCATGAAGATCATGAAGGGTTTTATCTCTTCTTCAAGGTCTTCATGCGCTTGGTAGATGTCTTCTATTTCAATATTGATGAAAATCTAGAAACCTTAATCTCAGTCACTAAGTATTTTTCACCCATAGTTGATCCATCGAATACACATAACGAAACAGCGCGTAAATATGGGCGAATGTAAAAGGCAATTCATAAATGAGTTCCGCTGGTTTACTTAATTCACCGTATGTTGGCATGTTTAAAACATACGGAAATATAAAAATATAAATTATCACCCAGATGACAAAACCATAGCTAAATATGAACCAAAACTTTCGAGAGAATATCTTCTTAGACCATGCTAGACCGTATACCCCCAGTAACCCAATACCCCAAATAATAAAATCAACCCCATCAAGTACGCTATACGTTGATTGTTCCATCAGCCCCAATATCATTAATACAACAATAACTAATATTAACGGGAATAAAACAATATTAAGCCAAAAATAGAATTTCCAAAAAATTGCAGGTCGATAACGGTTTAATTCTTCTATTGAAACAAGATCACTGGCAGGTGGTTTATAGGGATTAATCATTTTATTGATAATTATTTTCTTCTTCTTTCACGAAAAAAATCTTTGAGTATTTGTCCGCATTGATCTTGCATAATACCACCTTCTACCAGCACTTTATGATTATGATAATCTTTCGAAAAAAGATCAATTACACTCCCTGCCGTACCTGTTCTAGGATCGGGTGCGCCAAAAACAAGCTTGGTAATACGCGCATGAATAATTGCGCCCGCACACATAGTGCACGGTTCTAATGTAACGTAGAGTGTTGTTTCTGGTAGACGGTAATTTTGTAATGCTTCGCCTGCACTTCGGATTGCCATAATCTCGGCATGTGCGCTTGCATCGTGTGTGTCAATAGGTTGATTCCAGCCTTCGGCAATCATTTGATTATTTTTTACAATCACAGCACCGACAGGGACTTCACCTTCTAAACGGGATCGCTCGGCAAGTTTAAGTGCGTGCGCCATCCACTGTTGATCCACTGCTGATGCAGACCTACCTTTTGATTGAGGTGATTCTATTTTTGACACATCACTCAATCTCTAAACGACTGACTTTGCGGTAACCTTTAGGTAACATTTTACCGCGCTTACCTCTATCGCCTACATATTCAACGATTTCACTGCCCTGTATCGTCTTATGTTTTTTACCTGCATGCACAATTAATTTCGCCCCTTCTGGCAGTGCTATTAGTGCAACAATATGTTCTTCGCCTGCTTTTAAGCGTTTACTCGGAACATTGATGATTTTATTGCCTTTTCCTCTGGGGAGTTGGGGTAACTCTTTGGCATCAATAATTAATAAATAACCTTCGGAAGAAACAGCAGCAATTTTGTCTGTTTGAATATCAATGATGGCTGATGGACAAACAATTTCTGCACCCGCTTTACCCAAACTAACCGTTGCTTTACCTGCTTTGGCACGGCTTAACATATCTTCAAATTTACAAATAAAGCCGTAACCGAATGAGCTGCCTAATAGGAAGTAGTCTTCATTTTTAGCCATTAAAGTTGCTTTGAAGCTTGCGCCTGCAGCGGGTTTAAAACGACCACTTAAAGGATCTCCCTGACCACGTGCGGAAGGTAACGTATGTGCCGATAATGTATAACTTCGTCCCGTGCTATCGAGTAAAACAACCTGCTGATTGGAACGCCCTAATGCAGACGCTTGAAATTTATCACCTTGTTTATAGCTTAGACTGTTTGGATCAATTTCATGCCCTTTAGCGGCACGTATCCAACCCATTTCTGATAATACAACGGTAACAGGTTCAGATGGAATCAATGCGGTTTCATCTAACACCTGTGATGCTTCGCGTTGCACAATCGGCGAACGACGATCATCACCGTATTTTTTAGCATCATCTTTAAGTTCTTTGCGAATCAGAGAGGTAAGCTTATTAGGTGAATCCAGCAAGCCTTGGAGTTCATCACGCTCTTTTATAAGTTCTTCTTGTTCGGCGCGAATCTGAAATTCTTCTAATTTAGCAAGGTTGCGTAAACGTAGATTTAAAACCGCTTCGGCTTGAATATCACTCAGGCTAAAGTGTGCCATCAAGATCGGTTTTGGCTCGTCATTTTGGCGAATAATGCGAATCACTTCATCAATATTTAGATGCGCAATTAACAAGCCTTCTAAAATATGTAAACGTTCCAATACTTTATCTAAACGCCATTGAATCCGTCGCGTCACGGTATTACGACGGTAAGCCAACCATTCGGTGAGAATAGTTTTAAGGTTTTTAACCTGTGGTTTACCATCCGTACCGATCATATTCATATTCACGCGATAACTGCGTTCAAGATCAGTGGAAGCAAATAAATGCGACATTAGTTGATCAATGTCGACACGGTTCGAACGTGGTGTAATCACTAAACGGGTGGGATTTTCGTGATCCGATTCATCACGTAAATCCGCCACCATTGGCAATTTTTTGGCGCGCATTTGCATCGCAATTTGTTCTAAGACTTTACCACCAGAGGTCTGAAATGGCAGTGCGGTGATAATCACATCAGCATTTTCTTTCTCCCATACGGCACGCATTTTTACGCTACCTTTGCCGTTCTCGTAGATTGAATTAATATCTTCTGGCAAGCTTATGATTTCGGCGTTGCTTGGGTAATCAGGGCCTTTAACAAAGGCACGTAATTCTTCAAGAGAACTGGTTTTTTTCTTTAATAATTGTAAACAGGCATCAACCACTTCACGCAAATTATGCGGTGGAATATCCGTTGCCATACCCACCGCAATACCCGAACCACCGTTAAGTAACACATTGGGTAAACGTGCTGGCAATAAAGCAGGTTCTTTTAAAGTACCATCAAAGTTATCGTTCCATTCAACCGTGCCCTGCCCTAATTCTTGCAATAATACTTTGGCATAAGGGGTTAAGCGTGATTCGGTATAACGCATCGCAGCAAACGATTTAGGATCATCTTGCGAACCCCAATTGCCTTGCCCATCGACTAAGGGATAACGATACGAAAACGGCTGAGCCATTAATACCATCGCCTCGTAACAGGCTGAATCGCCGTGCGGATGGAATTTACCCAGCACATCGCCGACGGTACGTGCTGATTTTTTATGTTTGGAAGCAGCCGATAAACCTAATTCCGACATTGCATAGACTATACGGCGTTGCACTGGTTTTAAGCCATCACCTATATTGGGTAAGGCACGATCAAGAATGACGTACATCGAATAATCTAAGTAGGCTTTCTCGGTATACGCTTCCAGCGGGATACGTTCGATGCCATCAAAATCACCGGGGCCACCGCCATCTTTGCCCATTTTATCCGTGTTAAGAAGGTCTAATTGTGTTTCATCTACCATGCTTTTGAAAATGCCCCTAAATGCGTTCGCCCGTTATCATTTTGTGATGCTAATGTATCACGTAATAAGGTAAACTCTCGTTCTAATTCGTCTGCTTTTAACTCGCCACACATCAACTGATAACGCAGATAAACCAAATAAGTATTTAACACATCGGTTTCGCAATCATCACGAATACCTTTAAAATTCCCCGCTTGGTATTCACCCCAAGTTTGGCTTCTATCCAACCCCATTTTACCGGGAAAGCCTAACAAAAGTGCAATGTCATTTAAAGATGCAGTCGCATCACGATTATAACTTGCCAATACATCTTTTAAATCAGTATGACGTTCATGGTGACGGTTCAAATAGTTATCATGCCGAAACGCATCATTATTATTACCTTTCTGCCAATAACTGGGCGCACTAACGGCATTTTTAAGCGCGCGATAATGAATCACCGGTAGATTAAAAGCCGAACCATTCCATGATACTAATGTAGGCTCACGTTGTTCTATTTCTGTAAAAAATTCAGTAAGTAACTCTGCTTCGCTACTGTGTCCATCAC
>CAZMWD010000060.1:4139-9987 GCA_964569685.1 uncultured Cocleimonas sp.
TAAACGACTGAAATAGCCACTATTTTATGTAAATGCAAAGGGAGGGAATCATGCCCCGTTTTTTGTTGGCGAATATGGTACATCGCCTTCGCGGTACTTTTATCATCTAAACCTTCAAGGTCATAGATTTTTTGACCACCCTCAATGTCGGGGATGGTTTCTATGTCGAAAACTAACACATTCATTTATAAAACCTTTCGTGGAATTTTTTAAGCGGGGAAAACCCCTGTTGATATATAACGATCGCCGCGATCACAAATAATCGTCACAATCGTTGCATCTGAAAGTTCTGCCGATAATTTCAATGCTGCCGCTACCGCACCACCGGATGACACACCACAAAAAATTCCTTCTTTGGTTGCCAACTCATGCATCGTTTTTTCTGATTCTTTTTGGGTAATATCTATTTCTTGATCAATCAACGAGCCATCATAAATCTCAGGTAAATATTCAGCCGACCAACGTCGAATCCCCGGAATATCTTCATCATTGGTTTTAGGTTGTACACCAATAATTTTTATATCTTTACTCTGTTCTTTTAAAAAACGCGCCGTTCCAGTAATCGTTCCCGTTGTTCCCATTGCGCTGACAAAATGGGTGATTTCACCCTGCGTATCTCGCCAAATTTCAGGGGCGGTGGTTTCATAATGTGCCAGAGGGTTATCTTGATTAGCAAATTGATCCAACAGTAAACCTTTGCCTTCATTATGCATTTTTTGCGCAAGATCACGCGCCCCTTCCATACCCCCTTGTTGTTTGGACACTAGAATTAATTCTGCACCGTAAGCCTTCATTGATGCACGGCGTTCTTCGCTCATCGTATCGGGCATAATGAGCTTTATTTTGTAACCACGCATGGCAGCTACCATGGCTAATGCAATGCCAGTATTGCCACTGGTAGCTTCAATTAATGTATCTCCGGCTTTTATTTCCCCTCGCGCTTCTGCATGATTAATCATACTCAATGCAGCACGATCTTTGACCGAACCGGCGGGGTTATTACCTTCTAGTTTGACTAAAATAGTATTGCTGGTATCCCCTGCTAAACGTTGCAGTTTAACCAATGGCGTATTGCCGATACAGGATTCAATGGTGGAATAATTCAAATTATGTCCTTACTGATTTAACATTAGGTATTTTTAACTGCTAACGTTGATTAGCCTTCGAGAATAACATAGGCAATGGCATATTTATCTTCATCACTTAGTGATAAAAAAATACGGTTAACCCCTAGTTTTTCTGCCACTTTTTGTGTCTGACCATGCAAACATAATTTAGGTTGTCCATTATCGTTATTGCTGACTTCAATATCACGAAATGAAACACCCTTGGCGATTCCCGTACCTAATGCTTTTGCCAATGCTTCTTTTGCTGCAAAGCGTTTAGCAATAAATTTTTTCGGGGACGGGTGTTCTTTTAAAATCAATAATTCATTGGCGTGTAAAATACGTTCTGAAAACCCTTGTGGATATTTCTTGTACACTTTTTTGATTCTTGACACTTTAACTAGATCCGTACCAATGCCGATAATACTCATTATGACTCTCGCGCTGTATTCATGATTTCAATCATTTGCCTAGTGGCACGACTAATACCCAAAAACACCGCACGCGAGACTATGGAATGACCAATATTGAGTTCACGAATTTCAGGAATAGCAGCTATGATATGGGTATTTTCATAATCCAAACCATGCCCTGCATTGACATGAATGCCCTGTGCATGTGCAAATTCGGTGGCTTTTAAGATACGTTCAAATTCAAATTCTTTAGCAGAACCGGTGGCGTTAGCATAAGTGCCTGTATGCAACTCAATGACCGGCGCTCCGATATCGGGAACACGTTTGATTTGCTCAATATCGGGTTCGATAAACAATGAAACACGAATACCTTGTGCAGATAATTGCTTAGTCGCTTTTTGAATACGATCAAACTGTCCAATCACATCAAGCCCACCTTCGGTAGTGAGTTCTTCACGTTTTTCTGGCACAACGCAGGCATCATCTGGGTTGACATCACAGGCGATATTGACCATTTCATCGGTAGCGGCAAGTTCTAAATTCATGCGCCCTTTGATTTGTTTACGAAGATCGTACACGTCTTGGTCTTGAATATGACGACGATCTTCTCGTAAATGAATCGTAATTGCCTGTGCGCCCGCCTCTTCTACTAAATAAGCGGCTTCAAGTAAATCGGGGTAAGCAGTACCACGTGCTTGTCGTAACGTCGCAATGTGGTCAATATTAACGCCTAGTTCAATACTTTTTTGTGTACCTTGTTGCGTATCTTGTTGCATAGAACATCATCCTTTTTTGTAACCATTTGCATTGAAGAAGACCTTGATTAGGATCTCCTTAAGGGACCTCTGATTAAGTCCCATAAATTCTGGCAACGCCAAGTTTCCAAGTTCGAGACATTTGTTTTTCGCATAGTTATTCTATGGTAAAAACAAATAACGAAGAAATTGGGAACTTGGCTAAGCCCCGTAGGGCTGGCTTACAGGGCATCAACTCCGTTGTTGTGATTTTTGCGAAGGGAACAACCATTCTCAAAATTCACGCCTAGGATTTGATACCCTGTAAGCCAGCAGAATTTTATGGGACTTGATCAGAGGTCCCTTAATCCAACTGCAATAACTTTCGAGCATTAATCGGTCGTGGTGCAAGAAGCGCAAATACCTGATCCAAAAACCGTCTTAATGCTTTCCACTGTGATTCTTGCATATTTTGAATATCTTGCAAGGCTAAAAGTAACTCACCTGTAATTAAGTCTTTGTTTTGGGGCTTATTTAGCGCATAGATACTATCCTCTGTTACTAATAATATGCCCTCATCATTATTAAAATAATAAGACGCATTCACATCAATTTCTTGCTGAGGTTCTAAAGGAAAGCCTAAACTGGTTAATAAATACATTTCAAAACGCATCATAATATGACGATTGATCAGAGGATCGCCTAGTTTATGTAAGGTGTATTTATAAGCTGAAAATAGCTCTGGCATTGCTACATGTTGGCGCGTTAATAACAGGAGTAATTCATTTAAGTATAAACCCAACATCATTTCAGATGGGGGAATCGTATGTCTGCCACGCTCATCAGCTTCTGTCAGGGTTTGCACATCACCCTTGCCTATCCATTGTAAGCTCACATAACGAAAAGGCTCTAGATTACCTTTCACTATTTTTCCACGTTTTTTAGCAGGGCGCGCAACACAGCAGATTCGACCGTAGTCTTCTGTGAAAATATCCACTAAAAAACTAGATTCGCGAAAGGGGCGACGATTGAGAATATAGCCAAATGACTCTTGGGACATTGCTAAAAACTATTTACAAATCACGATTAGAAATAATACCAAGGTCGTTGAGGTGCCGTGGATTATTCTGCCAGTTTTCTTCAACTTTTACCCATTGTTTTAGCATCACTTTTTTCATTAAAAACGCTTCGAGCGAATGACGTGCTGCCTGTCCTATGCGTTTCAATGTTTCCCCTTTTTTACCAATAATAATACCTTTTTGATTTTTACGGTCTGTCCAAATCACCGATTCTATGGTGACTAACTTATCCGTTTCTTCAAATACTTCTATTTCAACCGCCGTAGTATAGGGTAGTTCTTCGTGAAGATTTCGCACCAGCTGTTCACGAATCAGTTCACCACAAATAAAGCGCACCGATTTATCGGTAATATAATCTTCTGGATAAATAAAATCAGACTCAGGTAAGACCTTTAATAATGAATCTATCACTGCATCGGTATTAATGCCTTTACTGGCAGAAATGGGGATGATTTCTTTAAAATCGTATTTCTCAGTGACGGATTGTAAATAAGGAAATAAGCGTTCTTTTTCTTGAACACGATCAACTTTATTGATCAATAAAAATACCGGTTTTTTATTGTTTTCTAATCGCTTCAATACAAAAGTATCTTCATCGGTCCATTTAAGTGCTTCAACCATCATAATAATTGCGTCCACATCTTCCATGGCTGCAACTGCTTCGCTATTGAGTGTTCTGTTTAGCAAGTTTTTAGAGTTTTGATGAATGCCGGGCGTATCAGTGAATATAATTTGATAATCAGGTGATGCATCATTATCTGTATTCGTTACAATACCACGTATATTCGTACGCGTGGTTTGTGGTTTATTGGCAATTGCCGATAATTTATAACCCACCAAATGATTTAATAAGGTTGATTTTCCTACATTGGGTCGTCCAATAATAGAGACGGTGCCACATTGTCTTGCGGTGTTATTTGATTGAGTCACTTAAATTTCCATTACGCTTACTTAGTAAACTTGAGTTTAACGCTTTCGAACGCATTTTGCGCAGATTGTTGCTCTGCTTTGCGCCGACTGCTTGCGACACCCTTGGTTTTTATATCCAGTGATTCAATAACACAGCATGCTGTAAAGACTTGTTTGTGCGCATCCCCGGTTGTACTGATTAATGCATACTGAGGAATATCGTAACCACGCGATTGTAAGATTTCTTGTAGACGACTTTTAGGGTCTTTTAGCGCATCTTCGCTGGGTAAGTTATCCAACCGATCGGTATAAATTGCTAATACAAAGGCATTAGAGCGTTCCATGCCTTTTTCTAGATAAACACTGGCAATGACCGCTTCTAAAGTATCGGATAAAATTGATTTTCGACGAAACCCGCCACTTTTTAATTCACCTGGGCCTAAACGCAAAAAATCGCCTAATGATAATTCATTGGCGATTTCAGCTAAGGTGCCTTCATTCACTAATGAGGCACGTAAACGGGAAAGGTAGCCTTCAGAGGCTTTGGGTAATTGCTTATATAACGCATTAGTAATAATCAATCCTAGAACACTATCGCCTAGAAATTCCATACGCTCATTATGTTTGCTAGCGGCACTACGATGGGTAAGGGCTTGCACAAAGCAATCACTTCCCATGTGATCATGTCCGAGTAATTCAACAAGTTTTTTTGGCAAAAGACCATCCTTGATCTTGAATAATAATAGTTTTTATTCTAACACTTCTTTCGCGTTATTAGCTTTTGTTTCACCCATTACAACTGCATGTTTAAAATCAATCAAAAAAGATAAATTACCAATCCATTTAACCGGCACTTGGTATTTAACTGATAATTGATTTCTGTTGTTACCTTTTTTAAGCCTCTTAAACGTAAAAGGATTATCAAATTTAGCTTTTTTGCCTCTACTACCGTAATAAGCTGTTTCAAGACCGTATAAACTATTAATGGTAAGATGCTTTTCAACTTTTGAAAAAATTTGGCGCTTGTTCAACTTTTTAGCATTAGGTTCTGCAGCAATCGTATCCATAAATTTCTGAACATTGTGATGCTGAACATAATAAGGGGCTACTTTAACAACTGCACTGGCGAGCATAATCCCGAAACCTGCAACAATCATCCACGTGATAAAGGTTGCTCCTCTTTGTTTTCTTCTGTTTAATGTCATTATTATTATCTCTTTTATTGACTATTATTTTATCTGCTACCATTTTCTCATATTTACAATAGAAACGCCTGACGAACTGATCAATGGTAAAATTATTAACTTTCACAAAGTATCATATTAAAATAAAAGACATCTATCATGAAGCGCATAAAGGTCTTGAAGAAAGATAAACCCTTCATGATCTTCATGTACTTCATGGTAAAAAATTCTGTAATACAGAGTTAAAGAGGTTATGCAAAGAGTATTTGAGGAACTACCTAGGCTTGCTATTCTCGGACAGCCTCCTAGTACATCAACCACCTTATCTAAGTATGCCAAAGCTTTTGGGGCTATTAAATACAGTCAAGAATAGCTTTAATTTACAGCAGTACCAATACGACTCGCCTGAAAACCATCACCTCC
>CAZMWD010000061.1:0-2755 GCA_964569685.1 uncultured Cocleimonas sp.
CGTTGGGCTTCGCAAGCTCAGCACCAACCTACAATTGACCTTTTGCGACACCCTCCTTAAGGGAGAGGGGACTTTTCCGTACTACGCTTCTACTTTAATTTTGATGTTATTAAATTGATGTGCATCTGCACCGTCCGCGTGTTTCTTCCATGGGTCAATCTGCGCAGGTTTTTGCGAAACTAAGAAACGCTCGTGTAGTACTTTACGATTCTCAGGATCATCCAAAATAGCGTCTTTGATTTTATCCAAACCAACACGCTCTATCCACGGTGCTGTTCTTTCTAAATAATGTGCATCTTCACGGTAGAATTGGGCGAAGGCACCGGCAAATTCTAACACTTCTTCTTCGGTATCTACTTTGGTTAAATAGTCGGTAACACGTACTTTTATACCGCCGTTACCACCAACATGAAGTTCGTAGCCAGATTCTACACACACCACACCAAAATCTTTAATGGTGGCTTCCGCACAATTTCGTGGGCAACCTGAAACTGCCAATTTGTATTTATGTGGCATCCAAGAACCCCACGTGAGCTCTTCTAATTTTACGCCTAGACCTGTTGAATCTTGCGTGCCCATTCGACACCAAGAGTCACCAACACAAGTTTTACAGGTTCGCATTGCTTTACCGTAGGCATGACCTGATACAAAACCTGCATCGCTCAAATCTTTCCACATCGCAGGTAAATCTTCTTTTTGAATGCCGAACATATCAATACGCTGACCGCCTGTCACTTTCATTTCAGGGACATTAAATTTATCGGCCACATCGGCAATGGCGCGTAAATCTTTGGGCGTACACATGCCACCAAACATACGTGGCACAACGGAGTACGAACCGTCTTTTTGGATATTACCGTGGGCGCGCTCGTTGATGAAACGGGACTCAGGATCATTATATCCAGGGTATTCGCACAGTAAGTAATAGTTGGTGGCTTGACGACAAACCGCACAACCATCTTCTGTTTTCCAGCCCAATGCTTCACGCACTTCAACATGATTTTTCAATGTGTGCTTACGAATCCCTGCGCGTACTTCATCGTGGGTCAGTTCGGTACAACCACACAGTGGTTTTTTACTTGGAGCCGATGAATAATCACCACCTAAAGTATGTGCCAACAAGGATTCCACTAAGCCAGTACACGAGCCACAAGATGCCGATGCCTTGGTGTGGGCGCGTACATCATCTAGCGTAAATAATTTTTTCTCAACGATGGTATCAACAATTTCGCATTTAGTAATACCGTTACAACCACAGATTTCGGCATCACCAGCCATGGCTGCAACGCGTGTTTCATCCCCGTGACCTGCATCCCCTAAATGTGCTTGACCAAAGAGTATTGTATTGCGGAAATCTGAAATATTAGTTTCATCTTTCATCATCTGGAAGTACCACGTGCCGTCAATGGTATCGCCATACAAACATGCGCCAACGATCACATTATCACGTAGTATTAATTTTTTGTAACTACCGTTTGCCACATCATGGAACAATAATTCATCCGTATCTTCATCACCATGAAAATCGCCAGCAGAGAATAAATCAATGCCGGTCACTTTTAGCATGGTAGATGTCACGGTGCCTTCGTAACGTGCGTAGCCTAATTCTGCTAAATGGTTGGCAGCGACCTTGGCTTGCTCAAATAAAGGGGCAACCAAACCATAAGTTGCACCACGATGTTGCACACACTCACCCACTGAATAAATATTAGGATCGAAAGTCTGCATCGTATCGCTGACCACAATGCCACGCTCACAATGTAACCCAGCTGATTTCGCCAATTCAAAGTTTGGTTTGATACCCACAGCCATCACTAATAAATCAGCATCAACTGTGGTGCCATTGGTGAATTTTAAACCTGTGACACGCTCATCACCCAGCACTTCTTCGGTTTGATGATCCATAAGGAACGTCATGCCTTTTTCTTCAAGTGATTTTTGTAGCATTTTAGCAGCAGGCGTGTCTAACTGACGTTCCATCAAGGTATCCATGATATGAACTACTGTCACATCCATGCCTTGCTTCATTAAACCATTGGCAGCCTCAAGCCCTAATAAACCACCGCCGATAACAACCGCTTTTTTATAATGCTCGGCTGCTTCTATCATAGTATCGACATCTTTTACATCACGAAAACCAATCACGCCATATTTATCTGCACCAGGCAGGGGTAGCATGAAGGAGGTAGACCCCGTCGCAATCAAAAGCTTATCATAAGGAACGATAGTGCCATCTTCGGCGGTCACTTCTTTCTTGGTGCGATGAATCTCAGTAACTTTTTTACCTTTTTCGAAGGTAACGTTATTGTCTGTATACCAAGCATCATCATTGAGCATGACTTCTTCGAGTGTTTTCTCATTGGCTAACACAGGCGAGAGCATAATGCGGTTATAGTTACCGTAAGGCTCATCACCAAATACGGTGATATTGTATTTTTCTGGCTCTAGCTTTAATAATTCTTCAACGGTGCGCATCCCCGCCATGCCATTGCCGATTAGGACTAGGTTCTGTTTAGAACTTTGTTTCATGGTGTAACTCCATAACTTATATATTACGATTATAGCAATATTTGTGCCAAACAATCGAAATACCCTTATTTATGAAAATTGAGGGCTTAGAGGTTAAATGATGATTTAAAAGCGATGCCTACTGGTGCGTACGCCCAGTATTAGTGCTAGCTAATATTCAAATTTAAGGGATTTATATATGGAAACCCTGAGTAAGTCCAATTCTTTATTTTGTTAAAATTATTTG
>CAZMWD010000061.1:2855-3968 GCA_964569685.1 uncultured Cocleimonas sp.
ATATTTATCCGCGGGTTGTGCAGGGGTAGCTTCTTCCACAGGAGGTTTTTCTTGTGGAGCTTTAGCCTTTTCGTGAGTATCGGCTTTTATCAATTCTTCGTGATCGCTTTTTTTGTCGACCGTTTGCATGTCGATGGTGAGGCTGGTTGGATGATCACCACCTACAGAAAATTGGACTTCTTTCGCAATATTATTAATCTTTGCTTCAACTGTATAATCCCCATCATTAATAGGAACTTTTATTTGATCAGAACATTTACCTTGTTTCTCAAAAACCATTCTTCCATTACTAGCGTAGATTTCATAATTAATGGTCGCATTCATATCGATACATTTTGCATCTATAAAAAATTGTGCAAATGTGACGTGTAGTTTACTTACCTCGCCAGCGTTTATTTTAAGTGAGGTTTCTTTTTTAAATGATTCAAATGTTGATTTGATGAGGTATTCCCCTGCCGGAATTTGCTCGATGCATTCCTTTTTCTTTTCTGACCAACAGCCTGCGGTATAAGTACCATCCATCTCACCATCGACGACTTTATAAAAATAATGATAAGCTTTCACCCATCGGCTACCCACTTTTTCAGATGCACTAATCTCTGCTTTTCCGGTTTGTCCCATCACAATTTGCAGTTTAGTAGTTTCTCCTGGTTTAATTTCAAAAGGAGTTTCTTTTTTAAACTTATTGAACTTGGATTTCATCAAATATTGTCCGACGGGTAATTGTTCCACACACTCCTTTTTCTTCTCTGACCAACATCCTGTTAGATAGGCATTATCCACATCACCATCAACTATTTTGTAAGTGTAGTGATAGGCTTTCACCCATTTTCCAGCTTCTTTTTCAGAAGCTGTAATTTCAACTGAGCCGGTTTCGCCCATAACAATATCAATTTTAGCTGTTTCGCCTGCTTTCATTTCAAAGCGGGTTTCTTTTTTTATTTTGTTGAATTTTGATTTAATTAGATATTGCCCGATGGGCAACTGTTCGACACATTGCTGTTTCTTTTTTGACCAACATCCTGCGATATAGCTACCATCGACTTCGCCATCCACTAGTTTGTAAACATAATGATACGCTTTTACCCATTTACTGCCTTCTTTTTCTGAAGC
>CAZMWD010000061.1:4068-6457 GCA_964569685.1 uncultured Cocleimonas sp.
AGAGATGATGCATTTTTAGCTGAAAAATATTCACCACCGGTTGATTTTGCAATACATTTAAGTTGTGCATCGGTTTGCTTGTCAACATCAAACCCGATTACGTGTGCGACAAAATCTATACCTTCTCCCTCTAATGATTTGGCAGTAGCACAGGGGTCAGCATCACAGGTTTCTTTACCATCACTGATGAGGATAATAGTGGCTTTTTCTTCGGTATAGCGTAGCTCTTCGGCAGCTTTTTTTAATGATCGACTAATAGGCGTTTTACCTTTTGGTTTGATTTCTTTCACTTTTGAAATCATATTTTTCTTATTGATTTTGGCAATCGGCACAAGTGTTTGAATATCATTACAATCACCTTTTTTGCGATGCCCATAGGTGATTAAGCCAAGATGTACATTTTCATCCCAATCAGAAATCACTTTATTTAATGCCGTTTTAGCGATTTTTATTTTAGTTTTGCCTTCAATTTGTCCCCACATGCTACCAGAGGCATCAAAGACAATCATCGCTTGTGAATTACTTTGTGCTACTCCTTTTATTACTTCGTTTGCAATGACGGGTAACTGAGTAAATAAAATAATAAATAAAGTGATTATTAATTTTTTCATTGTAAGGTCTCGTTGACTAGCGTGAATAACTTTCTGATTATTACAACTTACTTGTATTAAAAATGTGAAAAAAGTCACAAAATATTGTTTTATTGCATTATGTCAAGGCATCAGAAGGTATAGTTCTGTAAATTCGCTCCTTTTTGGGGCGTATGCTTTAAAACTCATCATAATGTTGTCGTTTGTATTTTAAATATAGACCAATAACGAGGGTTTTTTAAAAGTGGCACGTTATTTGCTCTCACTCTTTTAAAGTGAGCAACAGAATTAACAGATAAATTAGCGGGTATTGGAGCAATAATGGCAACAACAGGTGTAGAGAAATTTAATCTCTTAAACTTTCGTAAAGCAAATATCAGAACCTTGCACATCACATGGTTTGCATTTTTCATGACGTTTGTAGTTTGGCTAGGGCTAGGCCCGATCATGCCCTTTATCCAAGAATCATTGTCATTAACCGATCAGCAGGCAAAAGTGTTGCTTATTCTTAATGTTGCAATGACTATTCCGGCTCGAATAGTGGTTGGTATGCTGGTTGATAAGTTCGGCCCGCGTATTTTATTTAGTTCTATTTTAATCTTGGGTGGTTCGGTTAGTATTATTTTTGCTTGGATGGATACCTACGAAAGCTTAGCGATGATGCGTTTTTTATCGGGCTTTATTGGCGCGGGTTTTGTAGTAGGAATTCGTATGATTGGCGAATGGTTTCCTGCCAAACAAACAGGGCTTGCCCAAGGCATTTATGGTGGTTGGGGTAATTTTGGTTCAGCAGGTGCTGCGTTAAGTTTACCGTTTATTGCGGTTGCTATGGGCGGTGATGATGGTTGGCGTTATGCGATCACCTTTGTCAGTGCGGCTGCCATTCTCTATGGCGTATTTTATTATACCGTTGCACGTAATACGCCCCAAGGTTCTACCTATTTTAAACCCAGCAAAACAGGCGCAATGGAAATCACCAGCAAAGGTGATTTGATTCTTTATATGCTGATGAATATCCCATTATTTTTGGCACTTGCGTTTCTCACGTGGAAGCTATCCCCTGTCAATATGGGATTAATTGGCACTTTAACCGCATCGTTTATCTATGGTGCTTTGATATTAATTTATGCAATACAGCTTTGGAAAATATGGCAGGTAAACGCACGGGTGTTTACAGAATCCGTACCAAAAATGCAACGCTATAAATTCAAGCAAGTCGCTATATTAAATTGGGCGTACCTTGTTACCTTTGGTACGGAGTTGGCAGTTGTTTCTATGTTGGCAATGTTCTATGTTGAATGGTTTGATGTGCCAAAAGTAAGCGCCGCATTATTAGCAGGCATTTACCCCTTTATTAATTTATTTGCACGTCCTGGGGGAGGTTGGTTGAGTGATATTATCGGGCGTAAATTAACATTAATTATAGTTTTTGCAGGTATTACCGCTAGTTTCTTTATGCTTAGCTTAGTCTCAAAAGAATGGGCAATATGGATGGTAGTGATGCTGACCATTGTTGCAGGTATCTTCTCGCAAGCAGGCTCTGGTGCTGTTTTTGCAATGGTACCTTTAATTCAACGCCGTATGACAGGGCAAATAGCGGGCATGACGGGTGCATTTGGTAACGTCGGCGCTGTGATGTTTCTTACTATGAATTCTTTAATCAGCTATGATCAATTCTTTTTCTTTATTGGGGTCGTCGCTGTCATCGTTTTTATTCTGATTTTGCTCTTCTTGGAAGAGCCTAAAGGGCAAATTGCAGAGACGCTTCCCGATGGTACAGTGCAGATGATTGACGTAAA
>CAZMWD010000061.1:6557-9933 GCA_964569685.1 uncultured Cocleimonas sp.
CAAAACTGCCAAAATGCACTTATTAAGTGCGCACGGATAATGCTATGAATATAACGCTTTCAATCAATGAAGAAACTGCTAAAGAAGCTAGAAAGGTTGCCAATGAGATGGGAACAAGTTTAAACCAACTTATTAGAGATCACTTAGAGTTGCTTACAAAGCAGCAGCAATCAACAGGTGATCTTGAAGAATTTATTGGCTTGTCGGGGCAGGGTCATTCAGCAGGCTGGAAGTTTGATCGAGATGAGCTACATGAAAGAACGTAGTTTTATTGATACAAATATTCTTATTTATACCGATGATGCTGATGAACCAGAAAAACAAAAAATAGCAGTGCACTTGCTTGAATCAGGCTGGAATAATGGTAATGCCGTTTTATCAACACAGGTACTGCAAGAGTATTTTTCTGCAGTAACGCGTAAACTAAAAGTACCTGTTGATAAAGCCCAAAGAAAAATTGAGTTACTTTCACACTTGGATATTGCCAGTATTCAACATCAAGATATTGTAAGAGCTATTGAAACTCATCGTCTACATGCATTCTCTTTCTGGGATGCGCTAATTGTAACGATGGCACAGAAGACAGCCTGTACTGTTTTGTATTCAGAAGATATGCAAGATGGACAAAAAATGGGTGGTGTTAAGATTGTTAATCCATTTTAACCTTCAATTGACATTCAAATAGAAAGCTTCGATAAACAAGAACCTCGTTATCATGATTAACACAACTACGATAACGAAACCTCGGTGGTAATGAAATGCTCTTGAGAGTCAGATTAAAAGTAGAGTTAAATAATGTCTAAATCACTCACAGTCACCATCGGTCAAACGTCCATTGCGGGCATCAAGCCAGACAATGAAGATTTTCTCGGTTCACATACCCCTTCAAATGAAACCGATAATGCGATTCAGCTTGAAAGTAAAGGTATTACGGTGGCGATTGCCGATGGCATGAGTGGCAGTGATGGCGGTAAAGAAGCGAGCCAGATTAGTGTTAGTCAATTTATTGATGATTACTACGGCACGCCAGAATCGTGGACGGTTAAGCAAGCGGCGACTAAAATTTTGACCGCTTTAAACACGTGGCTTTATTCTCAAGGGCAAGAAAAATACGGTACAGCCAAGGGTATGGTCACGACCTTTAGTGCGTTGGTTTTAAAATCACAAACGGCACATATTTTTCATGTTGGCGATAGCCGTATTTACCGCTTTCGTGGCTCTGATTTGGTGCAACTCACGCGTGATCATCGAGTTTGGATTTCGAATGATCGCGATTATTTAAGCCGTGCTATCGGCATTGATACGCACCTTGAAATTGATTATCGTGCAACGGCGGTTCAAGAAGGTGATATATACCTTCTCACCACCGATGGGATACATGATTTTGTGGGTGATAAAGAAATTCAAGAAATCATTGAATCTCATAAAGAACAACCACAAAAAATTACAGAAGTTCTGGTTAAATCAGCGACGCTTAATGATTGTGATGACAATATTAGCGCACAAGTATTAAGAATAGATGTTTTGCCAGACCCTGATAAAACCGAGTTTTATGAAAAATTAACGCAGCTTCCTTTTCCGCCAGATTTGATTGCGGGTAATATCTTGGATGGTTATAAAATATTACGTGAGTTAAATGCATCGTCTCGATCGCAAGTCTATTTGGCGGAGGATACTTTATCTACTAAAGGCTCTCAATCAGCTAAAGGCTCTCAGCTAGCTAAAGGCTCTCAATCAGCTAAAGGATCTCTATCGGCTAAAGGCTCTCAAGGTAAAAAGACCCAAGGTGTGTTCCCAAAAGTTGTGATTAAAACACCCTCCGTCAACTTTGAAGATGATCCTTCTTATATTGATTTATTTTTGCATGAAGAGTGGGTCGCAAAACGCTTGGAATCACCTCATTTAATTAAAGTCTGCGGTATTGATCGTAAGCGTACTTTTTTATATACGGTGGTTGAATATGTGCAGGGTCAAAGCCTTTCACAATGGATGGTTGATAATCCTAAGCCTAGCCTGATTCAGGCGCGAGGTACTATAGATCAAATAGCACGTGGTTTGCGCGCTATGCATCGTCTGGAGATGATTCATCAGGATTTAAAACCAGATAATATCTTATTGGATGAGTTTAATACTTTAAAAATTATTGATTTTGGTTCGACCAAAATTGCAGGTCTGGCAGAAATTAAATCAGTGGTTGAACACAATCAAATTGTCGGCACAGCCAATTACTCTGCACCTGAATACTTTAAAGGTGAAACAGGCACTAACCGCTCTGATATTTATTCTTTGGGTGTCATTGCCTATGAAATTCTCACGGGTAAATTACCTTATGGGGAAGTAGCGCCAGAGCGTGCCAGTAAAAAGAAATTTAATTATGTGTCGGCACGACAATACAACCCGATGGTGCCCGATTGGATGGACGCATGTTTACAAAAAGCGGTACATCCCAATCCAGACAGACGCTATGGGCTTTTGTCTGAATTTCTTAGCGATTTTAGTAAACCGAATCAAGCGTTGCTTGATAGGCATAGTACGCAACCGTTATTAGAAAGAAACCCGCTTGCTTTGTGGCGTGGCATTGCTTTAGTACAACTCATTGTAATATTGGCTTTGATTTATTTTTATGTAGTGGGTTAGCATAGATGGCAAGCGATAGCATTATTAAACCTTCTAAGCGACTCCTGCGCCAAACAGGAAAAGCGCTCAGTGATTTTAGTATGATTCGCGAGGGTGATCGTGTCTTATTAGGGCTTTCTGGCGGTAAAGATTCACTTTCTTTATTGCATTTATTACTCCATTTTCAACGCCATGCACCGATACATTTTGATATTGGAGCAGTCACCATAGATCCTCAAAGTGGCAGTTTTGACCCTTCTCCATTGATTCCTTATATGAAATCACTCGGCATTGATTACCACTTTCGCCCAGAACCCATTATGGAAATGGCGCAAGATAAAATGGAGGGTAATTCCTATTGTTCATTTTGCGCGCGCATTAAACGGGGCGTAATGTACACCGTTGCCAGAGAACATAAATACACCGTGTTAGCACTGGGACAACACCTTGATGATTTGGCCGAAAGCTTTTTAATGTCTGCTTTTTACGGTGGTAAGCTAAAAACGATGAAGGCACATTATCTAATAGATGCCGAAGATTTACGTGTGATACGCCCGATGGTTTATGTGCGAGAAAAGGATCTAGCCGAATTTGCAAAAAACAATCATTTGCCGGTTATTGTTGAAAATTGCCCAGCTTGCTTTGAGATGCCGATGCAAAGGGAGCACATGAAGCAACTACTATTAAAAGAAGAACAGCAAAATAGTAATTTGTTTGGGAGTCTATTAACGGCGATGAAGCCCCTGATTGAAGAACAAAA
>CAZMWD010000062.1:0-3959 GCA_964569685.1 uncultured Cocleimonas sp.
CTTGAAGAAAGATAAAACACTTCATGTGCTTCATGACCTTCATGGTAAAAAATATTTTGTAATGCAGGGCCTATAGAGATTGTGCAGAGAATAGAACCGCTGAGTTCGTCACTTTAACCTAGACGATGTACTAGGCTTTTGTTTTATTCAGTGACTTCTGCGTTTTGTATAGAAAAAACGCCCAAAAGTTTTACTGAGTTAATGAAAGCTGTAATTGGCTAGCACCTTTGAAAATACTGCCAATAATTATGGAACTATTAAAGATAAGAAATTAATTATGAATAAATCACAACAAAAATACGCCGTAATTGGCAACCCGATTGCGCACAGTAAATCACCGCATATTCACCAGTTATTTGCCCAACAAACGGGTGAAAATATCATGTACGAAGGTTTGCTTTCCCCGATAGATGAATTTAAAGAAACCATTAGCGCATTTCGTGCAGGTGAAGGGCAGGGCGCAAATATAACCGTGCCATTTAAGCAAGAAGCATGGGAATTAGCAGATGAACTGAGTGACTATGCAAAACGCGCTGGGGCGGTTAATACCTTAGTGTTTCGCGAAGACGGTACTATTTATGGTGCCAATACCGATGGCATTGGTTTGGTTCGAGATTTAGTAGAAAACCATGGTAGTATATTGAAAAATAAGCGTATTTTGGTTTTGGGTGCAGGCGGAGCAGTGCGGGGTGTGTTGCAACCTTTGTTACAACAGCAACCCAAAGAAATTTATATTGCCAATCGCACCCCTGAACGTGCCACTGAATTAGCAAAGGATATGCAGGATATTCGAGAAGATTGTGTGTTACGGGGTGGATCATTCAATGCAATTAGCGACGACAGTGAAACCGGACAATTTGATTTAATTATCAACGGCACAGCCGCGAGTTTACAAGGTATTATGCCACCGATTCCGGAGGACTGTCTGGCAGAAGGCGTGCATTGTTACGATATGATGTATGGTGGAAAACCAACGGCATTTGAATATTGGTGCGAAGATCAAGGTGCTGTAAAAGTAATGAATGGACTGGGAATGTTGGTAGAACAAGCGGCAGAATCATTCTCCATTTGGCGTGAAAAAATGCCGGATACTAAACCTGTTTTAGAAAAAATGAAGTTTGCATGGGGCTAGTACTTCATCGTCTGTCAATATGAATGTAAATATGAATAAAAGTAATCTGCTACGCCTGTTAATGACGTTAATAATATCATCCATGATGTTATTAGCAGGTTGTTCAACAATGGGCAGTAATACCAGAGGCAGTCTTCATTCAGGTGTTGATTCAGTTAATTTCACTGTTCCAGCGGCTCAACAAATTGTGATTATTTATAATCATGGCACCCAGTATCCACAACAGCGCGAACCGTGTTTTATGTGGTATAACAAACCACCGCCTTCATTAAAAGCCCAAATAAACGATCATACGTTGATTTATTCCTTATGTTCAACCTCTGTCGAGTCGCCCGTGCCGACATCGGCTGGTAAACAAGTGTATTTGCGTAAAAAAGAAATCAATTTTACGATTGATGCGTTTTTAGCACGGGGTATCAAGCCTAAACATATCTTTCTGGCAGGTCATTCAAACGGTGGCTGGACATCGCTAATGATGATGCGTGATGTAAATAAACGTTTTAATGGTGCAATAGCCTATGCACCCGCATTTGCGGGTAAAAGAAGTGATGTTGCTTTTGCACCTTGGTGGAGAAATACAGCAAGGCCTAAGCAAATTAAAAAGATGCTAGGTGCGCCACAGATGGATGCACTGGTGTTTGCTTATGAGAATGATGCGTTTAACCGCCCACAGGATTTGATGTTTTTGAGTGAGCATTATCCTAAACAAGGGAGCCATGGTGTTTGGTTTGTCAGTTATGATTGTGGCAATAAAAATGCGCACCAAACGTTTCGCAACGATTGTTATCTAGCAAGAACTAAACAGCAAATAGCAGAATTTATGAGTGATCAAGTGGAGAGCTGGGAGTACTAGTACAATAAACAGCAATTACGACTAATAATCTGACGGTCTAAACCCTTGATAACTGCGTTATCATTTCTCCCCATAGCCCTGCTATGACTCGTCATGATGCCTTGTTCTCAAGAATTTATCCTCGTCAGGGTTATTAGTCATAATTACCGTTCACTGTACTAGTATCTCTATATATGTTTTTAATAATTATAAGTTTTTATTATAATTAATTGAAATAAGTAATGACAAACTAAAATAAAAGTATTATTATATTAGGTTATACTAATATTACTAACTAACTATAGCGGGAGTTAGCATGATTCAAGAGAATTATCAGTCTAACCAGAAAAGCGTAGGTTCTGCATCGGGCGCAGAAGAATGCGAATTTATGAAGGGCATACTTGCAGGGAATGATATGGAAGAGGCATCGCGGGCATTAAAAGCGATTTCACATCCATTGCGGCTTAATATACTGTGTGTATTAGGTACGGGCGAATTAAGCGTACAAGATATTGTTAAAAAAGTGGGTACAACGCAAAGTAATGTATCCCAACACCTTTGTTTGTTAAGGGATAAGTCGATAGTTGGCGCGCGAAAAGATGCTAACCGTGTTTTTTATTCTGTAAAGAATGAGACCATTAAACAGATTATGGGGACTAAAGAACGTCTACGCGACGATTAATCTCAATTATTTAAATAAAAAACCACGTTCTAAGGCGTGGTTTTTTATTGTCTGCAACCGCGCCATACTGCGATGTTTTTATCTCTGGCTTTAGTGTTTAAAGGCGGTGTAGGTGATTCATCTCTTTGAAGCCGATTAATTTCCCTTCATAATTTTTAGCTAAGGCTATAAATTTGAAACGTTCTCCCATTTCAGAAGGGAGACTCAACCTACGCACCTGTTGTGCTAGTTTATATTGATGTTCCTGTGGCTTGTTAGTTTCTAAATTGTCATCTTCTGGAGTGTTTAAAGCCTGCATGAAACAATTTTCTAATCCAGCATTGGTAAGAAAAATAGCTTGCGAAGTAAAGCCAATTACATCAAAACCAACATCATCTGCGGATTCTGCAACAGCGGTAAAATCTACATTGGCGGTAATATCTTGTAATCCAGTATAGTATAGCGGGGCTTCATTAACGCGTTGTTGATAGTGGCAAATCAGCGTGCCTTTATTGCGTTCTGCAAGATAATATTCATGGCGTGTGTAGCCGTAATCAATTAATAAAACCACGCCAGAATGTAGGCTTTGGCTTAATGATTTAAACCAACCATCAAGGTTTGGGTTGATTTCCGATGTGTAAGGTGTGGCTTCGCTTGGAATATTTAGATTGAGAACTGTCTTTTGTAAATCATCATTGGCAGGTTTGAGCTGTTCTACGAGTTTTTCATCTTCCCAGATAACGTGATGTTCAAAAACCTGTTCGCCTTGTTGCGTAAATACATCCACAGGCATTGCATCTAAAACTTCATTAGCAAGGATTATGCCATTAAAAGAATCAGGTAGTTGCGACAGCCATTTAATGCGATTAACTAAATGTGGAAGTTGCTTTTCAAAGGTTTGTTTTTGGCGTTGTTTTAAATCAGGGCTTAAATCGAGAATATAATAATAATCTGGGAGTTGATCTTGTTTTTCTAATGCTAATAAAATATCCACCGCCATAATGCCAGAACCTGCACCTAGTTCTAAAATGCTTGCACTGAAGGTAGTCGAAATGTCTATTTGTTGCAAAACTTCAGCACATTGACTGGCGATACAACGCGAAAATAGGGGCGATATTTCAGGCGCAGTAACAAAGTCACCTTGTTCACCTATTTTATGCGTACCTGCAACGTAATAGCCTAACCTAGGTTCGTAAAGCGCCATTTCCATATAGCGACGAAAGGGAATACTCCCGTTATTTGCATCAATTTCTTCACGAATGCGCGCAATAAGTTTTTGACTGTGGTGCAAGGCATCGGGCGAAGGTTCTGGTAAACTTTGGGAATGATTCATA
>CAZMWD010000062.1:4059-9914 GCA_964569685.1 uncultured Cocleimonas sp.
AAAGGTAAAGTTGCTTTAGTCACCGGTTCGGCAAGACGTATTGGCGCAGTCACTGTGCGAATGTTACACGAAGCGGGGGCAGATGTGGTGGTCCATTATCGAAGCTCGTCGGAGGATGCCGAAGAACTTGCCGATGACTTAAATAGAATTCGTCCTAAATCTTGTTTCTTACAGCAGGCTGACTTATTAGAAATCAGTAAGTTAGGTTCGATGATTGATACTATTGTTAAACAAATGGGTCGTCTTGATATTCTGGTGAATAATGCTTCTACTTTTTATCCGACCGCTATAGGAGAGATCACCGAAGCCGATTGGGATAACTTAATGGGCAGTAATCTCAAAGCACCGTTGTTTCTCTCCCAAGCAGTCGCACCACACTTAAATAAAACCAACGGGTGTATTGTCAACATGGTCGATGTGCATGGCTTTAGGCCAATGAAAGGCTACCCTGTTTATAGTGCCGCCAAAGCAGGTTTGTTAATGTTAACCCAATCGTTAGCCCGTGAATTAGGTCCTAATGTGCGTGTCAATGGTGTCGCACCTGGGGCTATTTTATGGCCAGAAGCAGAAGTAAACCAAAACAAATCAGAACAACAAGCCTTAATGGATAAAACTGCATTAAAACGTGAAGGTACACCAGAAGATATTGCCAAAACTGTCTTGTTTTTGGTGCGAGATGCAGACTACATCACCGGGCAGGTGATACCTGTTGATGGTGGGCGAATGTTGAATCATTAACTTCATTCAATGTACTCGATAAAACAACAAAAAAAGCGTATGAAAGTATGATCGTAGCACTGGGTGTTTTATTAATATTGGCTGGAGTATCGGTATTACTGATTGGTTTAATGCGTTTAATATTTCCATCGACCCACCGTTTTATGCCGGATGATTTTAAAACGATTTTTTCTTGGCGTTACGGTGTTTATATGATGTTGGCGGGGATAATTTTTGTTTTTTTATTGGGGCAGTAGTGTTTAAGGCTGTTTATTCTTAGTCTTTACCTTGCTCTTGCTCAAAGCTGTTAGGCATTGCAATTACAAAATTTTCAGGGTCGCCATTAACAATCATCTTATGATCTTTAACCTGCTGAGAACGTAAAAAATGCTGCATCGCAACCACGGTTATTTGAATACGTTCTTGTTGTTTTGGATAATGTTCAATTTGTTCTAGCTCCCAGTCTTTTAAGGCATCTAAAAGTGTGGTGTGAGAGAAAACGTAGGTTACATTTGCAACAGAGTCGATGTTTTTATTCGCCATATTTATTGATCTATTTTTGTGTAAAGAGTTTCTTGTTATGAAAATAGTGTTATTAATTGGTTCAGCATAGCATACTAGAATAATGAAACTTAAAGCAAAACAAAGTAACTTATTATCTCAACTAGAAGGTGTAAAACACGGCTTTTTCACCCGAAATGGCGGTGTATCGACAGGTGTTTATGATTCTTTAAATTGTAGCCCAAGCTCTGATGATGCTATAGATAATGTCATGCAGAATCGCCAACGTGTATTAAATACCTTGGCGTTAGGGCGAGATAGTACTTTATACGGACTAAATCAAATTCATTCTACCCATGTATTTACCATTAAAAAAGGCATGCCAGCAGGGCTACAAAATGGTTTTCGTGACGGAGATGCGATGATCACAACCGACAAAGGCGTCGCATTAAGTGTATTAACTGCCGATTGTTCCCCCGTGTTATTTAGCGCATCTAATAGCCCCATTGTTGCTGCGGCACATGCAGGGTGGGGTGGCGCAGTTAAAGGGATTATCGCCAATGTAGTGGATGAAATGTGTAGGCTTGGCGCAGAAAAACAAGCAATCACCGCCTGCATCGGCCCCACAATTCATCAATCATCCTATCAAGTACGTGAAGATTTTATTCAGCAATTAAATGACTTTAGTGATTTTAATACAGATGCGTTTTTAGATAAAAGAGCAGAGCGTTTTTATTTTGATTTACCCAAGTATATTGAACAACAATGTGAACGCAGTGGTATCGAGCAAGTTGAAAATTTAGGATTAGATACCTATGTATTAGAAGATGATTTTTTCAGTTTTCGAAGAAGTACACATGCAGGTGAGAAAGGGTATGGGCGGCAGATATCGGTGATTGGTTTAGTATGATTGAGATGAGGTAAGTACACTAAGTAACTGACTTTTATATGTTCACAAGGTATAATAAATAATATAAATGCAATTGATATTAATAATTTTATAAGGGCTAGTTTCAAATGATAAGAAATACTTTTTTTAGGACGGTTAGCTTCCTGCTGGTTACTGTTGGACTGGTATCTTGTGGCGGAGGAAAATCTTCTTCAGGATCCATTCAAGGGCAGGTTCCTTTCTCATTAATCGCAACCCATGATGGTGCAGGAAGTCATTACAGAGGCTTAACAACAGCGGCTAATTTAAGCCCTGAAACTTCATTTTCTTTTTTAGAGGGTTTATTTGGGTTTCGTTCTGACTCTAGCTCTAATTTGAATAGAATTACGTCATTAATACATTCTGGAAAATTAGCTAAAGACAGTTCTATAACTACGTTAAATAGAGCCGTCAGCGATAGTCGAAATGGGCAACTATCTGGAACTTATAAACTCACTGGCGATATAAACGATAGAGGGCAGGGTGTCGTTGTTTATGAATGGGAGAATTTTAGTGATGTGGTAGGTGAAGTGATTGATGGCAAAAGCATTTTAAATGTGATTGCCTATGATATACAACGGGATTTCATTACAAAATCGACGACAAATATGGTTGATCTTTCCATTACAGAGAAAGGCAGAACGATCGTTTCAAATGGTTTTATTGTCGAAGAAGTAGATATTTCTGCTGGGAAAGTAACGACTTTATTTGATATGGCATTTTATAATCAGAATACAAATTCATGGAAAGCGTATGATAAGTTAAAGAAAGTACAATATGCCGCTAGTCTTCCAGTTAAGGAAGAAATCACGGGGCGATTATATCTACAAGACTTGGGTTATATTGATATAAGCACGCCCACAGCCTTAACTGAATGTACCAATTGTGAGCCACAACATCCGATTAATCAGGGCGTATTACGTTTTGAAGATAGTCATAACAATATCGCTACTTTTTCCTTTGTCGACCATCTAAAGTTTAATTTTAAATTTGTTGATGCTTCTCAGGTAGAAACTAAAAGAAACGCTGATTGGCGTGAAATGGATAGCTGGGTTTTTCTGAATCGTCCTCCCTATCAGCCTCATATCTCTTTTGAAGCATACCCAACGACGAATACGGATGTGGTTGTCAATATTAATAATAATTCGTTTTCTGATGAAGATGGTGATGAGGTTTCTCATGTAATTACATGGAAAATAAATGGAGAAGCGGTTGAAGGCAATACCAGTAAGACGCTTAAACATACTCAATATAATGCACTAGATACGATTGAAGTATCCGTTGTGGCTGTTGATAGCTATGGTGGGCGATCACTCGCTACTGTAAGCACAGCGACTGTCCCTAATACCGCGCCAACGATTATAGTGAATGATGCTGTTTTCACTATTGGCGACACATTGACTTTAGATGCATCAAATACAACGGATGAAGATGGTCAAACATTGGTCTTTAAATGGACATTGAGTGATACGCATCTTCCGGAAGATTTGATCACTATTGTTGATTCAGATAAAGCAACAACCGAAATAAAAGTCCCAGCATCTGGTACTTATCTATTTGTGGTCGAGGTGAAAGAACAAAACGCCAATGGTGAGTTGATTGAGGGTAGTTTCAATATCCAGAATGTTTCTTTAACGGTACGACCAGAAGATATTTATCATGCTAGCGAAGCACTTCCAGGTTTTGTTGGTTTCTCCGGTGCTTTAAGTGTAGCGGATGTAACAGGGGATGGGTATAACGATGTGATTTTGAGTCAGTTTGGTCAATTGGTAATTAAGAATTTTGCTAATAATACCTTGCAAAGTGTTAGCCTGAACGACTCTAATTATCGACCACACACTATTCTTACAGAGGATATGAACAATGATGGCTTAAATGATTTTATTATTGATCAGAAAAAAGGCTTTCTTGTCACGAAACAACCAAGCAATAGAGATTTTGGTATTTTTCCTTCTCAGCACACTTCACAAACGCCCTTTAATAACACTGTAAATCAAATTCAAACGGGGCATTTTAATAATGATAGATTGCTCGATGTGGCATTATTATTCAATACATCCATTGAAATATTTTTACAAAAAGAGCCTTCTACCGAGCCACCATTTGAAGATGAAATATTGCCACCAGAAGACGATACCGTTTTTGAAACCCCAGTCGTTTATAATTTTAGTAATAATACAGGGTTAACACCCTTTCAATCGACACAGATGCGGGTGGATGATGTAACGGGAGATTCACTAGATGATATTGTGATTATTACACCATTGGATAATAATAATTACCGTAGTTTGGTTTTATTTAAACAAAAATCAGCAGGAGGTTTTGAAACAAAGAAAATAATTCATCCAGATATTCATTATACAGAAGGAGATGCGTTGGCATTGGTTGATCTAAATGGTGATCAACGGATTGATATTGTAGCAACACATAGCTCAATAGAAAATGCATCTCATGCTGGAGGCTTAAATATTTATTATCAATCATCAACAGGTACGTTTGATCAGCTTGAGCAACGAGTCACCGAAGCCTTCAGCAATCGGATATTAGTAAAGGATATTAATAACGATGGTAATTCAGATCTGATTATTAATAACGGCGAGCGTTTTACGATACACAAACAGAAAGCGGATAAGCATTTATCCCCTTTATGGAGTGTTTATGACTTTGTAAATAGAGTGAGTACATTTGATATAGGTGATATTAATGCCGATGGAAAACTAGATATAGTGACTGAAACCGAAGGGCTTATTCAGGTGCGCTATGGTAAATAGTGTCAATCAAAGTCCACGGGGCTTTTTACACTAATCCCTAGTTTATTAAGTACATGGGTGTAAATTATTGTCGTTGAAACATCCGCATGACCGAGTAACTCTACGTGATCATTCGAGCACGCAAGCAAGCCCCGAGCTGTGGCAAAAGATGAATACGCTGGATAGTTACAATTATTCAGGTTTATCTCGTAGCATTACATGACGTGAATCCAACGCCTCACCCCCCACATCTTTAATTTCTTCTTCAACCAGCCCTACCGATTTTACGGTTTTCTTAAATAGTCCATAAAACTCTGGCATTAACACTTGTTGAATATAATCCAATGCCCACTTTCTATCTTTAGGGCCAAGTACATCAGAAATATTAGTGCCAAATTCACGACCCATAGAAAACCCCGGTTCGTGTTTATCTTCATTCCATTTAGTATCAGAATAATCTTCAAAGCGTTGATTGAGCTTATCAATAAACGGCGTACGATAATCCCCAGGCCCGCTAAAATCACGCGCATTGTCTTGTACATGATCCGCCACTTTCTTGGCGTACATACTGATTAACGCGCCACGGTCTTCATCACTAATAGTCGAATGCACAATACGATCTAAAGCTTGAATCATAAATGCCATAATTTCTTCGATAACTGCAATGCGTTGTTGCTGGGTATCTATTTGAAAATCTTCGTTTTCGATTTCCAGTAAAGTTTGCATGCCAATTTTCCAGCTATTAAAGGCGAGTACGCTAACGGCATCTTCGACTGAGACTTCACGTTCTTCTTTACTCCATTTGGTTTTGATACGAATGCGCATGGTGGTTGTATATCCTGATTTTTAAAAAACTTCACCACAGAGATCACGGAGGACACAGAGGGAAAGGTAGAAAGTATGAAGTATAGATAAGTACAGAGGAAAAGCGAATAATTGTATTCCAGTTGTGAGTATTG
>CAZMWD010000063.1:0-9775 GCA_964569685.1 uncultured Cocleimonas sp.
TACTCGCCAGCTCTTCATTAGATGCTTCTTCATCATTATCGTTATTAAGGCTATCATCATTATTGAGTTGGTTTGGTTGTTCGCCACTTGCTAGGTCTTCTACTAAAGACACTTTACCTTGTGCTACTTCATTAACGGAATTAAAAGTATCTTTTAGCGAATTACCCGTTAAGACAACGGCCATTACAACCGCAACAAGAGCAATAACACTGCTGGCTATATTGGTAGTAAATGCACCGCCCCAACCCATTTGATTTATATATTTATAAGCAGCGGATGAAATGATAAAAGAAATAACCAATGTTGCAATAAATAATATCTGAGGATCAAGACCACTACCAAATATACTTAATGGAATTATTGCTATAGCAGCGAGAACACCCCCTGTAATCCAAGCAAGAAAAATCCAGCCCATACCGGGTCGTTTAGCGAGAAGCATTTTTGCGATATAGCTAACTAACCAAAGTGTAGCGCCAAGTGCAGCAGCGAGAGATGCATAGAAAATCATGATGAAAGCCTTATATATTGTTATTTTTATTAGAGGCAATTAATAAAAGATGCCGTAAACCTAATTAAGCCTTAGTTTATTTATTTATTCAAGATTAACCCGACGAGCGCGAAGAAAAATTAAATATTTCTTAATATTAAGGGTTTTTGATCAGCCCCAATATATTTGTTAATTGTTATTTACCCATTAGAATAACACTGCAAAATACATATCCCGAACTGCGAAAACTTGATGTTAGCAGAATTAATGGACTTGTTCAGAGACTCTTATACAACATGCCGAATTAATTTATTAAGCTTAAATAAACCGCTAATCCGAAAAACAGTCTATTAATTGATTTTATTGAATCTGTAAATTATTATTGAACGTTAATAATAATAAAAATAATAAGTTAGCGGGTATGAACAATAAATCTTTACAAATTGTAAGCATTCAAAATAAAAATAGCGGTTTTTATTTGATTGAAATCCTAATTACCCTCGTGGTACTTAGCCTTGGCTTATTGGGTTTAGGCGGCTTGCAATTATTATCTGTAAAAAGTAGTAACGAATCACATTTTCGTAATGAAGCAAGTTTATTACTCACAGATTTAGCCAATAGAGCGCGCAGTAATGCGCAAGGAACAAATGATCATTTTAATACGATTAATGAGACAACAATAACGGTTAATTGTAGTACAACCGTTACAGCATGTGATGGTTCTTCAGCTTGTGATGCAACCAGCCTTGCAGAGTACGATTTAAATCAAATTGCATGTAATGCAAAAAGTTTATTGCCTTCTGGCAAACTTGAAATAACAAAAATTGCCGATCCTGTTACACAGTGTGCATTAGGTCTCGGTATTACTGCACCTTATTATATGATTGATTTATCGTGGGTAGTTCTGGCTAAGAAGGGTGTAGATAATAGCGCTAATCAAAAAAGCGTGGAGTTAAGTTGTTTTACACCTTAGTCCGAGAGTGATAGTCAATAACGAAATAATAATAAATATTATAAAATGAAAAATTTAAATACATCATACAAACGATCACAGGGTCTTTCGATAATAGAGATGATGATTTCTATGGTGCTGGGTTTATTCTTAGTCGGTGGTTTATCTTCAATCTATTTGAGCACTAAAGAAAGCGATAAAACACGACACGCTATTTCAGAAATGGAAGCCAATGCGCGTTATGCAATGGAGTCATTGAGCAATGGTATTCAGCATGCGGGTTATCGCTCCATATATATTATTCCCTTTGATAAACCGTTTTTGTCTAGTAGCGATGGTGCTCCTGCAAATACAGATTGTAAAGGAGGTGGCATTAATAATAAAATATTAAAAACTACCTTAGTTCCGCCTTTCACAGTAGATGGAGGAGATACAAATAGCGATCAAATAACCAGTATTTTTTTAGCAGATAACCCAGATGATGCACAAAACATCATATCAAGGCGTCGTGTTTTTACAGACTGTGCGGGCGAAAGTATTACAGCAGCTTGTAGCGCAGACAGAAAAAATGGCATGTTTGATCCAGCGACAGCCAAAATATACAACGCCTATTATATAGATGAGAATAGTAAATTAATGTGTATTGGTTCCAGAACAACAGGGAGCATACCGACGCCTATTGCAGATAATATTGAAAATATGCAAATTCGATACGGTGTGATAAAAAATGATCAAACGCGTTATAAAACAGCGGCTCAAGTGGAAGCGGTAGGAGGATGGCAAAATGTCACTAATGTGCAAATTGCACTATTAATAAGTTCTAGTAGAGATGTGTTAAAAAGTGATGAAACCCGAACGTTTAAATTGCTAGATCAAATCATTTCAATTGATGACGATGCTAAAAAAAGAAAACTTCATCGTGTTTATTCAACCACAATTAATCTAGCTAATAGGAATAATTGAGATGCAAAATAAACAAAGAGGTGCGACATTATTTACGGCATTAATAATGTTATTGGTGATGACTATCATAGCATTTACCTCTATTAAAATGTCAACGTTGGATTTATTAATAGCCGGAAATGAGCAACAAAAAATGCTACTTTTTCAAGAAACAGAAACAAAGCTTTCTCAGCTCGCCATTAGCAACCGATTGAATCAAACCTTTACAGAAACAGGTTTTGTTGGCAATTTGACAGACAATACAGAGGTGTTTTTATTTGCTGCAAATGCCGCTCAACCTGATTTTTCAGAAATTATCACAAGTATGCAAGATTATTATCCATGCGAGCGTTTAGGTGTGGGAACGAGTATGGGTTCGAATGCTCCTGTGTGTGACTTATATGATTTTCAGATTAAAGCAAAAAAAGCTGTTTCAAATGTTAAAGCTAAACATCACCGTGGTTCCGGAAAAATGGTGCCTAAAAAAGGCAGTTCCGGAAATAGCGTAAAAGATGGAGAAGCTACTTTTGTTAGTGATTAAATCATAGCGTATCTTTTAACAAAATTTAGTACATAAAATAAAAACAAGCACTTTTAGGTGTAGATAATGAAAATAAAAAACGTTACAAATTCTAATAAAATAGCCACATCCTTTTTGGGTTCGGTGCTGTGTCTTGTCTTGAGCATCACAATGGTTGTATCCATTTCTGCCGATGATACCGAAGTTATTTTCGCATCGGGTGTTACTAATCCAAATGTCCTCTTTATTATGGATAACTCTACGAGTATGAATGAGGAAATAGTAGACCCAGTTACTAACGTAAGCAAAACGCGTATGCAAATAATGCAAGATGCGCTAAGCGAGGTATTGGAAAAAGCTCCCGATAATTTAAGCGTAGGAATAATGAACTATGGTGATGTTAAAGGAGAGAGTGATAGTTGGCGTATGGATTTAAGTAATGGTGTTAAATTTCCCATTACTCAAATCAATGATTTAGCATTTCCTATCATCGAAAATTCAATTAAAGATAATGCAGGTACCCCAGTATGGTATATGAACAATAATCCTAAACCAGCTGAAACTATAACAGTGCGTGCTTACTTAGGTGAAATTGTTAATTCATGGGAAGCTAAAGGTAATACACCGATAGTAAATGCGTTGTATGAAGCTTCTCTTTATTTTAGAGGAAAAGAAATAAAGAAAGAAAACAAGGGTGGGTACGAGGCTGCTCATAATAGAACGGCGGCTCATCCTTCTACATATTATTACGAAACATTACAAACGTTTAAAAACAAAGACTTCCCGGGGCAAGAATTTAATTATATACCCAACTTCTATAATATTGAAGAATGCACTCAATCAGAGCCAGACACTAGAACAGATAGAGAGTTAAGTTCTCACAGTTGTGTTGCAGATACTGGCTCGCCAAATTACGATCCCATTTATCCTAGTAAGGCAACGAAAGAAAATTGTAAAAAAATTGAAGATGATTATGTCAATGGCGTAGCAGGTAGCAGTAACCATTGTGTACTAAAAGAGTATCACTATTGTAAAGATGCTGAATTTGCTTGTCTTTACTATGGTGGTGATAGTGGAGAGTGTGTTGAATATGATAGGTCTAACTGCTTAAGCGAGTGGCTAGATGACTTAGCTCCAGATTGCACACGCAATTTGTGTAAAGACCCATTCCCTGCACCTAAATACAAAAGCCCAATGATAGGTGATTGCCAGAGCAATTTTATTGTCTTAATGTCAGATGGAAAACCAGAAAATAGTTTTAATAAACCGTCCGAAAGGGCAGAACAAATCGAAGCTTTAACAGGAAAAACCTGTAAAGACACAAGCCCATTCACCTTTAAAGCAGGCGCATGTGGTTCTGAACTCACCCATTTCTTAGCAGAAAATGACAATATGCCAGATAACATTGTGGATGGTGATCAAAATATTCATACCTATGTTATCGGTTTTTCTAAAGGTATAACTGCGAATGCAGAAAATTATTTAAAGAGCTTAGTTACTGTAAAAGATGATCCAAATACGTCAAACAACGAAGGTGGTTATTTCTCTGCAACTAACGGAGCAGAGCTAGCAGAGGCATTTAAAACAGCATTGGGTAATATCGCCCAAGAATCTCGTTCACAAGCATCACCAGGTTACAGTGTTAACATTAAAAGTGGTTTGGAGCATGAAAAAGAAGTTTATATTCCAGTATTTGATAAAAATGGTTCATCGCGTTGGTCGGGTAATTTAAAGAAGTTTAAGTTGGTTGATGGCCAATTAGCGAATGGGAAAAATCATCGTTTTATCCGAACAAAAATTACTAAAGCGGGTAATGCAGACGGAACAGGCTATATAAATGCAATGACAGAATTAGGCGCATTCAAAAAAGCGGCATGGGATGAATGGTCGCAGAGTGATGGACCAGATGGTGGTGCGGTAGAAAAAGGAGGAGCAGCCAGTTTATTAACTAATCCAGATGAAAACGATGTAAACGGTCGAAAGCTCTATTCAAATATTACAACAAACAAAGATTTAACCATTCAAGCGAATTCTATCGCTGTTAAAAACACAGCACTTACTAATAACATGTTGGGTGATACTGGAACGGATAGTGATTACCGTAAAGAATTGATAAACTTTATTCGTGGTTGGCAAGAAGGTAAGTATAACCCGACCGCAACTCCAAAAGGCATTGCCCGAAAACATATGGGCGATATGTTACATTCTGGACCGGTTATTATTACCTACAACAAAGGCTCTACAGCGGCTAACAAACAGCAGTATATTTTTGCGGCAACTAACGAAGGCTATTTACATGTCTTTGATACAGAAACAGGGCAGGAAAAATTTGCGTTTATGCCTCATCAATTACTCAAAAATATAAAGCGTCAGCGCACCGGAGAAGGTGATCATATCTATGGAATAGACGGCAGTATTACTTATATTCACGATGATAAAAATAAAAACGGTAATATCGATAGCGACGAAAAAGCATATTTATACTTTGGTATGAGACGTGGTGGCAGAGCATATTACGGACTGGATATATCGGATATAGATAAACCTAAAATGCTGTGGGTGATTGATGGAGAAACCAACGATGATTTTAGTCGCTTAGGCCAAAGTTGGTCAACACCGTACATTACCAATGTCTACCATGATGGCAAAAAGAAAACAGCAGTGGTCTTTACCGGGGGTAATGATCCGCACCTTGATTATGGGAAAGGAGAATCTTATGATGAAGATTCTGTTACCACTAATAGAACAGCAACGATGGGCGATAATATTTATATTGTAAACGCATTAACTGGCACATTATTGTGGGACTTAAAATCTAAAGTAAGCAGTAGCTCTGCAATTACTCATGCTATTCCTGGTGGTGCGCGACTATTAGATGTTAATCGTAATGGTCTTTTAGACCGCCTTTATTTTGCCGATACCGGTGGTAATGTGTGGCGATTAGATTTGAATGAAGATTTATCTGGGACGGCTTCGGATTCTAAGTTAGTGGAGTTTGCTGATTTAAGCGATAGTGGAATTGATGCGCGAAAATTTTATAACGAGCCGGATGTTGCGCAACTAAGTGAAAACGGCAAAGTGATTTATAGCGTCTCTATCGGTAGTGGTATGCGCCCACACCCTATGAATAGAAAGATAAAAGATCATATGTTTGTATTGTTGGATAAAGAACCACTGAAAAAAGTAATAGAAACTGGCGAAGGTAAGTACGAACCGATAGAGTTCGCTGATCTTGCGAGTGTCACTATTACAGCATCGATTGTAGATGAAACAGCGACAGATAAAATTATTACCAAAACAGTGGCTACTAGTGGTTTTGAAAGCAACGGCAAGGACGTTAAAATAACGCAAACGGAGAAGCGCGGTTGGTATGTAGAGTTTCCTGATGTTGCAGAAAAAGTGCTGGCGATCTCTATTACGTTTGAAGGCTCAATCATGTTTACAACACTCGTGCCTAAAGCAGCAACGGCGCAGTTAATCAATGCCTGCCAATCACCAGAAACACAGGGTCGTGTTTACGTCATGAACTTATTAACGGGTAAACCCAGTTTAGATTTAGATGGTGATGGGGAGGTGGATAGTGATGATGTGTTTAAAACGGTTACAGCAAGTGAAATACCCGGTTCACCACAACAAGTATTTGGTGGTATGACTTGCTCAAACGGGGAGTGTACCCATAATGTGGATATTCGTGTAGGCAAAAAGTCTACCGAAGTAGGCGTAAAAAATGTGGCAGATATTGAATCAATCTACTGGAACGATCCAGAGCTATAATTTGGCTTAAGCCTTATCCTTAGCAGAGGGCGTTGTAAAATACACGTTCGTTGTAGGTGGGTGCTGAGGAACGAAGCCCAACATGACTCTGTTTGTTGGGCTTCGCAAGCTCAGCACCAACCTACTATTTGTATAGCGGCACTCTCTAGCAAGGGATAGAATTTATGTTATAACTTATAGCCTAAACACTACGCTTTAATCTTACCCTCAGCTAAATCTTTTGCAAAATCCAACATACGTTGGGTAGAACGCAATGCTTTAATACGCACCTTTTCATCCACAAATATTTCATTCTTGCCTGTTTTTAAAACATCCAATAAATTATGCAAACCATTCATTGCCATCCAAGGGCAATGCGCGCAACTGGTACAGGTAGCACCTTCGCCATGAGTGGGTGCTTCAATAAACTTTTTACCCGGTGCTTCTTGTTGCATTTTATAAAAAATGCCGTTATCAGTTGCCACAATAAATTGTTTATTGGGTAAATCACGCGCAGCATTGATGATTTGCGTAGTTGAACCGACCACATCGGCGAGTGCAATAATTTCATCGGGCGATTCGGGATGCACTAAAACCGCCGCATCGGGGTATTTACCGATTAAATCACCGAGCGATCGTGTTTTAAATTCATCATGCACAATACAGGCACCCTGCCAGCGTAACATTTCTATACCCGTTACTTTTTGAATGTAGTTGCCTAAATGTTTATCGGGCGCCCATAATATTTTTTTGCCCTGTTTACCTAACCATGAAACAAGATCAAGCGCGATGCCAGAGGTGACAACATAATCCGCCCGTGCTTTTACATCAGCACTGGTATTGGCATAAACCACCACCGTATGATCGGGGTGCGCATCACAAAAAGGGGCAAACTCTTCAATTGGGCAACTTAAATCTAAGGAACATTCTGCTTCTAATGTGGGCATTAATACACGTTTTTCTGGGGTTAATATTTTTGCAGTTTCCCCCATAAAACGAACGCCAGCGACAATTAATGTTTGTGCAGGATGTTCATTACCAAACTTTGCCATATCCAAAGAATCAGAAATATAACCGCCTGTCTCTTCGGCTAACTCTTGTAATTCTTGATCCACATAGTAATGTGCTACAAGCACTGCATCTTGTTCAATTAATAGTTTTTTAATCTGGTCCTTAACCGTTTCTTTTTGTTCTGCTGTGTAATGTGGACGTAATGATTCGATTTGTGCGGTAACCGGTGTTTTAAATTTAGGGATGATGGGCGCAGTAATTGTTGAAGACATGTTTATACTCACAAACTAATTATTCAGCAGTATATCAAAACTATGCATGATAAAGCCGTCTTAAAAAAATTGAAGGCGTATTTTGCAAAAGAGCATCTGTAAGATGCACCACTTAAAAGGTTTAAAAGCTTCTTCAAGCTTGAAATGAAGTCGTTTATTTAGGTGTTTGTTTGAACTTTCCAGCTGTTGGCAATACCAAGGTAAGTATGGATGGCTATCAAGACGCGCATATTGGTAAGGTTAGATGCACAAAGTTCACAGTTTAAACCAGTTGAAAATATGCTTGTTTTTCTTCTATGAATGTCGATGTTAGCAATGCCTGTTTCTATTATATTGAGATATAATATCTTGCTTTATTTTTGTTGATGATGTTTGTGGGTCGTAGTTAATCTGAATAATCTTTTTACCTTGAGCTTTCATATAATTTTCCACATCAATATTATGTTGCTTGTTTCCCCAATCCTCACCAATCACAAAAAAATCAGGCTTTAATATTTTACAAAGGGATAGGTATTCAAGCTCATAATAGGGGCGAACAATATCAACACATTGTAATGCTTTTAACATTCTCATCCGCTGTTCAAGTGGAATAGTAGGCATATTGGGCTTATAAGAATTTACTACACGGTCAGATGCAACCCCAACTGCAACCGTATCCCCTAATGTTCCACAATATTCTAACAATGCAAGGTGACCTACATGCAATAAATCAAATGTACCTACTGTATAGACAAGCATTATTTAATTACTCCAATTTAAAATTATTTTCAATTTCTTAATACTGCTATTTTCTATAAAAGTTTCCAACTATAGATGCCTGTTATTCCGAGTGTATAAATAGAAAGAAGGTATACATTTACTTTACTTCCAGAAAGTTTAGGTGTTTTTATTTCTGAAACATTTAGTCCTGCTAGTACTAAGCAAGTGATATAAAGTATGATTGTAAATGTACCTTCACTAACAGCACTCTCAAGTAGAAAGATAAAAACAAGAATAATATTGTTGTTATCAAGAGCCATTCCAGTGTATCGGTTTCCATTAGCTAAACCAAAAGTATTGAAATAGCTCAATCTAATTGCACTAGCAGAGATGATTATAAATGCTCCAAATAAGAACAAGGGATCAAACTTTCCATAACTTAAAAGAAGAATAGCTGGAGAAACTCCGTAATTTACAATATCTATTAATGAATCAAGTTGCCCTCCAAAAAAGCCTTGTTTGTGGGTTCGCCCTTTCATTTTTCGAGCAATAAGTCCATCTGCCCAGTCAAATGCAACCGCCCAAATCATGCCAATCATTGCTGCATAGTAATTTCCTAATATACTGAAATATATAGCTAATATTGTGCAAGCCAATCCTGCCAGCGAGCATAAATTAGGAAGGTCTTTTAAATGTGAAAGTATCGTGGGTGGTAATTCTTGAGGTTCTTTGTTGGCAATAGTCATAAGCTCACATTAAAGGTGGTAGGGGAGTGTATCCGACACTATACGGCTATACACTTTTTTGCATAGGTATTTATTTGAAAATACTTGTCCTTATGAGGAAAATAAGATACTCCCTAGTGAAATTTCTATATGATATATTTAAGTTCGTAGTCTGTAGAAATACTGCTTCTAACAAGGCATTCGAAGGGAAAAATAGACTAAGGACTCAGGAGTAAATAACTTACGGAACTTAACTTGTACCCAAAAAGAGGGGCATACTACCTTTTTGCCCCAGCTTGAATGATCTAAAATCGTTGCATATTTAGTGCTTTGCTTGCAAATGACTTAAAAGCGAATGCAGAATGACTATGCGCCTATTTAGATCATCCAATCTGAAACAAAAATTCTGCGTTA
>CAZMWD010000064.1:0-4144 GCA_964569685.1 uncultured Cocleimonas sp.
GATCAACGTCATGTTGGGCTTCGTTCCTCAGCACCAACCTACAAAACATACTTTTTACAGCACCCTCTGCTAAGGGGAGGGGATACAGCGTAGTAATAATCAGGCTAGAGCCTACGAACCTACCCACGCCCTCAGGACGTGGTTTTAATTTTAATAAAATACTCTAAACCGTTATTTTTGGCGTTGCCGTACTACTTCGTACAAACAAACCCCCGTCGCCACCGAAACATTTAAGCTAGAAATCTGCCCAGCCATTGGAATAGAGATCAATTCATCGCAATGTTCTTCAGTGAGTCGGCGTAAGCCTTTGCCTTCTGCACCCATGACGATTGCTGTGCCTGCTTTAAAGTTTTGGGTATATAAATCACCGTTTGCTTTATCACTTGTGCCGATAAACCAAATGCCGAGTTTTTTTATTTTTTCCATGGTGCGAACTAGGTTTGTAACTTGAACGAAAGGCACTGTTTCGGCAGCGCCGGATGCAACTTTACGAGCGGCAGGTGTTAAGCCAACAGCATTGTCTTTTGGAGCGATTACGGCGTGTACGCCAGCGCCTTCTGCGGTGCGCAAACATGCGCCTAAATTATGAGGATCGGTTACACCATCTAACACAAGCAGTAACGGTGTCGTGTTTAAATCATCCAACAATGTGAGAAGATCATCTTCGGTATAGCTTTCGGGTGCATTGTATTCGGCGACAACGCCTTGATGTTGGCGGGTTTTTGCTAGCTTATCTAGCATCTTCATATCAGCGCGGTGCGAGATCAAGCCTCGTTTTTGGGCGTGATTAATCAGCTCTTTAACGCGTTGATTACGCTTGTTTTCGGCAATCCAGACTTGGCTGATATTATCGGCATCGTTTTTTAATGCAGATTCTACGGCGTGAATGCCAGTAATTAAGGTTTTCATTTAATTCTCGTTATAAACAGTCTTGCCACGGAATCCACAGAAGACACGGAAAAAAGAAACAATATCTTCGGTGGATTCCGTGGCAAAGCAGTTAGTTCTTTTTCTTTGGTCTTGGCTTTTTACCTTTATACCCTTTTCCCTTTGTATTTTTCTTCCCTTTATAGTCTTTGTTTTTCTTACGTGGTTTTCTGAAGTTTTCATCATCACCTGAATCGGGTAATACAAAATCAATTTTGCGGTCATCTAAATCAACACGCGCCACTTGAATTTCAATCGTATCGCCTAAACGATAATTCTTGCCGGAGTTTTCACCTTTCATCATGTGTTTGGCGGCATCAAAATGATAGTAATCACTTTTAAGTGCAGTGACGTGTACTAAGCCTTCGACATAAATATCGTTGAGTTCTACAAATAACCCAAAACCAGTCACAGTAGAAATAACACCTTGGAAGGTTTCGCCGACTTTATCTTGCATGTATTCGGCTTTTAACCATGACATTACATCACGGCTGGCATCATCTGCACGTTGCTCACATTGGGAACAATGATCGCCTAATGCTTTCATTTCTGCATAATTATAGGTGTAGCTTTTAGCGAGTGATTTTTTGGTTATTTTTTGAATCGCACGTTGTAATAGTCGTGGTTTTTTAGCACCTTGCACCGGTGTATTGTTGATAATGTGGCGAATCGCACGATGTACTAATAGGTCGGGATAACGACGAATTGGCGATGTGAAATGTGCGTAATCTTGTCTCGATAAACCAAAGTGACGTGTTTTTGTAGGGTCTTCTGGATCGACCGGCGCGTATTGCGCACGACTCATAGAACGTAACATCACGGTTTGAATTAAATGCGCATCGGGGCGGTCTTTAACACTAGCCAGCAGTGTTGCATAATCTTTAGGTTGGGGTTTGTCTCCACCCCCTAGATTTAACCCCAGCCCACCTAAAAATTCGTGAACTTTAGCCAGTTTATCGGTATTCGGACCATCATGTTGTCGGTGCAATGCGGGTACTTTATGTTTCTTTAAGAAACGTGCGGCACACATGTTGGCGGTGACCATGCATTCTTCAATTAGCTTGTGTGCATCGTTGCGTTCGGTGGGTTTAATGCTTTCAATTTTGCGATCTTCACCGAATATAATTTGTGTTTCGGTGGTTTCAAAATCTATTGAGCCACGCTGAGCGCGTGCTTTTTTCAAGATGTGATAGAGCGTATACAGATCATCAAGATGGTTAATAATATCGGAATGCTCATTGCGAAGATCAGCATCTTTATCTACCACCATCGCCGCCATTTTAGTGTAGGTAAGGCGTGCGGCAGAATGCATTACGGCACTCACAAAGTGATAGTCTATGACTTCACCTTGTGGGTCAATGGTGGCTTCGCAGACCATACATAAACGATCAACCGCAGGGTTTAGCGAACACAAACCATTGGATATTTTCTCTGGCAACATCGGGATCACTTCCGCAGGGAAGTAAACCGAAGTCGCACGATTCCATGCTTCTTTATCCAGCGCAGTACCGATCGGAACATAATGAGAAACGTCCGCAATCGCGACGGTTAGCTTCCAATTACCTTTGTTGTCTTTTTCACAATAAACGGCATCATCAAAATCGCGCGAATCTTCACCGTCGATAGTTACAAGAGGCATATTGCGTAAATCAACGCGATCTTTCTTATCTTTATCTAAGACTTCATCACTTAATACATCACTTTCTTTGATAGTATCGGCAGGCCAAATATGGGGTAAATCGTGTGAGCGTAATGCAATGTCGATTTCCATTCCGGGTGCCATGTGATCGCCGAGTGTTTCGGTAATCTTACCAATTGGTTGATGGCGTGAAGTGGGGTATTCGATAATACGTGCGACAACGATTTGACCGTCTGTAGCGTCGCCACTATTCTCGCTTGGAATCACAATATCTTGCGCAATACGAGAATTATCAGGGGTTACAAAACCTACTCCACTTTCTACAAAATAACGCCCTACAACCGATTCGGTATTGTGTTCCAATACTTCAATAATAGCGCCTTCGCGACGACCTCTACGATCAAGCCCCGTTACGCTGGCTAATGCACGGTCACCGTGGAGTAGCTTACGCATTTGTTTGCCATGTAAGAATAAATCATCGCTACCATCATCAGGAATCAAAAAACCAAATCCATCAGGGTGACCTTGAACACGTCCTGCAATCAAATCCGCCTTACTCACAGGAAGGTACTTTTTACTGCGGTTAAATAAAATCTGCCCGTCACGCTCCATTGCGCGTAAGCGATATTTCATCGGGTCACGGTCTTGTGGGTCGTCCACACCGAGTTTTTCTGCTAGTTCACGAAAGCCAATGGGTTTGCCATTTTTTTCCATGACTTCAAGCATGAGTTCACGGCTAGGAATAGGGCGGCCATACTTTTTGGCTTCGCGTTTTTGATGAGGGTCTTTATATTTCAATGTGATTACTTTTATTTGTGTATTTTAAAGTGCGGTATTCTACGCTATTTGTTGTTATAGAATGTAGTTAAGTTGTTCTTCTTTGTTGTTATTCAGAGTTATAATGGAAAAACACTTACAAATTACATAAATATTTCACATGTTGTTTTTGTGAAATGGTTATGTAATAATAGGTGCTGTGCTAACGTGATCTATGAGGTAATAACATGAGTACAGCAGTAGCCAATGTCATTGACCAAATTAATGAATCCAGTACCTTAAAAGGCGTGGATTTAGCCAATATTACGGCTGTTTCTACCGCGACGGTATCACGTTGGAAAAAAGGTAAAGCAACGCCAGATACAAATACACAGCTTATATTATCTGATTTAAGGTATGTTGTTGATACGTTAGCAGAGTATTATTCCCCTGATGAAATTCGCCTGTGGCTTTATGCTAGTAATCATCTTCTTGATGGGCAAAAAGCGATTGATTTGATTCATAATCAGCAAACAGATGTAGTATTAGACGCGATTGAGCGTTTAGCATCACATTCTTATTTGTAACCGTAATTCTTAATTAATAAGAAAAATTGATGTCTCACGATCATGAAATACTGGATGTTTTAGATCAGCTTGATGCTATTGAATATACGGGGGAGCTTTGGCGAACTACGTGGCTGAAACGCGACCCTCTACGAGGTGGAACGGGCGGGGGGCGTTGGAGCCCTAATAAAAAACCTGAGACACTTTACACCAGCTTAGAAGAAAATACCTCTATTGCAGAATTGCATTATCATCT
>CAZMWD010000064.1:4244-5708 GCA_964569685.1 uncultured Cocleimonas sp.
TAAACTAACAGCCTAATAAATAATGCAAACCCTAAATCCCTATACCGTTCCATTAGAATCCATCAACCTGATTGAAGCCAGCGCGGGAACGGGTAAATCGTGGACGGTAACGCTGTTATATTTACGCTTGATATTAGAGAAAGGTTTAACCGTTGATCAGATTTTGGTGGTTACATTTACCGATGCAGCAACTAAAGAATTGCGCGATGCGATTCGTGAACGTTTGGTCGAAGCATTGGATTATTTCCAAGCGAAGCAATCGGGACAAAACCCGCAATCTGATAAAAAAGAATACGAAGATCTGTATCAACAAAATAAGCATGGCTCTGATGAAGAGGCTATCAAGCACTTAAACCTTGCCAAACTTAGCCTAGATGAAGCAGCAATTCTAACCATTCATAGTTTTTGCCAGCGCGTGCTAAATGAAAATGCGTTTGAGGCAAGCTTACCGTTTGAAAGTGAGTTAATGGATGATGATTATGACTTGATGCTGAAATTAACGGATGATTTTTGGCGAAGGCGTTTTAGTGTCGCTCCACAGGCGTTATTATTTAAATTACAATATGAAAATATCACACCAGATACATTATTAAGTGATATTCGGAATGCGGTAGGCAAACCCTATTTAACACTGTGTGGTCCTGAAAAGAAAAACATTGAAAATGATGATTGGCAAACATTAGAGCGTTTATTTGTAAAGGCATTAGCTATTTGGAAAGAAGATGCTTGTGAGATTGAAGCGCTAATTTTTAGTAAAGACTTAAATGGTAATAAGTACCGTAAGGCAACGGTAGAAAAAAACTGTCAGCAAATGCGAATGATTCGATCTTTATCAGATATTAATGTAACGCTACTGACTGATGATTTAAAACGCTTTAAAGTGAGCAATCTAAAAGAAGCAACTAAAGCTAAATGTAAAACACCTTGTCACTCATTTTTTGAAGCATGGGAGGATTTTTCAAATTTATATGAGGAAATTGATTCATCATCACAAGGTTTCATTTCACTTATTCGCATTGATCTACTCAAACATTTGCAACAAGCACTTCCAAAAGAAAAACAACGTTTAGGTGTTTTATCGTTTGATGATTTATTACTGCAATTAGAAAGCGCGTTAGGAAAAAATAAATTATTGGCTACAGCCGTTCGTAATAAATACCCTGCCGCGTTGATTGATGAATTTCAAGATACCGACCCCATTCAATACAAGATTTTCAGTACACTTTATAAAAATACCGATAGCGATGATACTACCGTTTTTTTAGTGGGCGATCCAAAACAAGCCATTTATAGTTTTCGTGGGGGTGATATTCATACGTATATCAAAGCTAAAAATAATACGCTTGCCGACAATCGTTATACCTTAGAAAAGAACTGGCGTTCCCATAAAAATTTGATTACAGCATTTAATGCTTTGTATCAAATGCCCGAAAGTAACCCCTTTCAAGATGATGATATTAGCTA
>CAZMWD010000064.1:5808-7819 GCA_964569685.1 uncultured Cocleimonas sp.
CTAATGATTCGAGCACTAATGATTCGAATACTAGCAGCGCCTTACGTTTTTGGCAGTACAATCAAGAGGAAGAAAAATCCAGTGTAGATACTATTAGAAATAATATTGTCACTGCTGTAGCGGGTGATATTGCGACCTTACTTAATGCTAGCGTTCAAGGCCAGGCAATGATTGGCGACAAGCCAATTACGGGTGGCGATATTGCGGTGTTGGTGCGTTCTCATCGCCAAGGTAGTTTGATTAAATCAGCACTCAATAAAAAAGGGGTTGCCAGTGTACAAAGTAGCAAAGATAGTATTTTTGAAACACAGGAAGCCTCCGAAATAATCCGCTTGCTCACTGCGATTGTAGAACCCCAAAGGGAAGATGATGTACGCCGTGCGTTGGTCACAGAACTGATGGGTAAAAACGCCGATGATTTAATCACGTATGAAAAAGACAGCGCGCTGTGGGAAGACATTTTACAATCAATGTTCACATGGCATTATCAATGGAAGCAACAAGGCTTTTTGCCGATGATGCGTTCTTTGATGAAAACAGAAAAGTTACATCAACACTTACTGAGTTTTGATGATGGCGAACGACGTTTAACCAATACCTTGCATTTGGCGGAAATAATTCATCAGCAAAGCCGTCAACAATCATTAAGCATGGAAGAAACCGTGCGGTGGTTGAAACAACAGCAAGAAGGGTTAAATAAAGGGGTTAGTTCTAATCAAAAAGAATTACGTTTAGAAAGTGATGAAAATCTAGTAAAAATTGTGACCATTCATAAGTCGAAAGGTTTGGAATATCCGATTATTTATTGTCCTTTTGTGGGTTTGGGTAGCAAGGATCAATCGCTAGGTGCCACCTATAGTTTTTATGAGGATAAGCAAGCGTGTTTAGAGATTGGTTCGACGGATGCAGAAGCACATAAAGAATTAAAAAGAATGGAAGAAAAGTCAGAGGATACCCGCTTACTTTATGTGGCACTGACACGGGCAAAATACCAATGTACGGTGGTAAGTTTTGATGAACCTGTTTTTAATAACCCAGATAGAACGGCATTGGGTTGGTTGATTACAAACGGAAAAACGGTGTCGAAAACAGAAAAAAAGGCGTATTACGAAGCATATAAAGAGAACTTGGAGAAATTAGTAGCGGATAGCAACGCGAATATCAGCTTACAAGAAATGCCTGTTTTTGATGAAAACCTACGTTATAAAAAACCACAATCAAAACAACAATTATCCGCCAGAAACTTTACGGCAACCCTAAAGTCACCCATACAAATCACCAGTTTTAGTGGTTTAACCGCAGGCGCACATGCGGAAACGCCCGATCATGATGCGTTTTTAACAACAGCGCATTTAACAACAACAGCACCGTTACCACCGAAAGCCGAAGATGAGTTTCCACGAGGTGCAACCGCAGGTAACGCCTTACATGAAATCTATGAAAATCTGGATTTCAAAATACCTGTCGATCAACAACAAAATGTGATTGAAGACGCGTTAAGTAAATGGGGTTTTGATAAAAAGCACGCAGCGGCCGCGCAACTATTAATGCAGGATTCTTTAGAAACGCAACTGTTCGAAACGTTTAGTTTAGATCAGTTAAGCATGAATAAACGCCTGAATGAAATGGAGTTTTATCTCCCGTTAGAGCGTTTACAAACGGATGACCTTAAACAGATTCTGTTTAAACATTTACCCGATGATCAACAGCAGATGCGCGATGCGATTGATACGCTTTATTTCGATCAAGTTGAAGGTTATCTCAAAGGATTTATCGACCTTATCTTTGAGCATGATGGGCAATATTATGTGGCAGACTACAAATCAAACTCATTAGTTGACTATAATCCTGAAAGCTTAAAATCGACCATGGCAGATGCGCATTATTATCTGCAATATTTATTGTATAGCGTTGCGTTGCACCGTTATTTACAGAAACGAATGCCTGATTATTCTTGGCAAACGCATGTCGGTGGTGTGTATTATTTGTTTATTCGTGGCATGTCAAAAAA
>CAZMWD010000064.1:7919-9493 GCA_964569685.1 uncultured Cocleimonas sp.
TAGTAGGCGTGGCGGGAGAATACAAACCGTTAATTTTGGATGCGGGTTTTTTATATTTGAATCGCTATTTCTCTTATCAACAAGCGTTAGCAGAGCAAATCAAATCACGTTTAATTCGTCTTGAAAGTACGACAGAACAAGCGGCGCAACAAACTAAGTGGTTGCAAGCACGCTTAGATGTTTTATTCCCAAGTGAAGACATAGAAAATAATGAAATAAACTGGCAACGCGTTGCCACAGAACAAGCGTTACAACAAAATTTTCTGATTGTATCTGGCGGACCCGGCACGGGAAAAACAACCACAATTACGCGTATTCTTGCTTTATTGATTGAAGAGAGCCTTTTACAAAAAAAGTCACAATCAAGCACCACTAATAAACTTCGTATTCTACTCGCAGCCCCAACAGGAAAAGCCGCTATTCGCATGTTGGATTCGATTCGCGATGCACACAGCAAGCTGAATTTATCTGAGGAAATAATAGAACAACTCCCCAATCATGCCAGTACCCTGCACAAATTATTAGGTTATAAGCCCAACTCCGTGCAGTTTAAACACAATCAACAAAACCCTTTGCCAGCCGACGTGGTGTTAGTTGATGAAGCATCGATGATTGATATTGCGATGATGTCAAAATTATTAAATGCCGTTCCTGCAAACGCCAAATTGATTTTAATGGGTGATAAAAATCAGCTTTCATCAGTAGAAACCGGTTCGGTATTTGCCGATATTTGCGAAGGTTTAACAAATCCCCTCTCCACCTCTGGGGGAGAGGGCTGGGGTGAGGGGGAAATAAATAACATCGTCACCCTACAAAAAAACTGGCGATTCACAAAAGACAGTGGAATAGGGCAGTTAGCCATCGCCACAAATAAAGGCGATGATATTAAGGCGTTAGAAATATTAAAAGATGAAAAACAAGCCGACAGTCAACTTATCTCACCCACTATTATTACCGGCATGCAAATTCCCCGTGAGTTAATAGCACCATGGGAAAACTACTTTAGCGTATTGAAAAATCCCGATGCAGGTATCACAGAAATATTCGAAGCATTTAATCAGTATCGGGTACTTTGTACCCTCCGCCGTGGTTTAAACGGCAGTGAAATAATGAGTAATCGAATTGAAGCATCTTTAGCTAAACAAGGTTTAATCAACGTACGCAAGAATTTTGGACAAGCACAAACGTGGTATCACGGTCGCCCGGTGATGATCACCCGAAATAGTTATAGCAAGGGTTTATTCAATGGCGACACAGGTATTACATTGATTAAACAGGGTGAAGTAAACGTGTATTTCCCCGATGAAGAACAAGGTACTTTTAAGCGTTTTGCACCTATCCGATTACCCGCCCACGAAACCACATGGGCAATGACGATTCACAAAAGCCAAGGCTCAGAGTTTAATCAAGTCTTATTAATACTCCCGCACGAAGTGATGCCGTTGTTAACTAGACAGTTAATTTATACCGGAATTACGCGAGCAAAAGAGAAGGTAAGCCTAGTAGCGAGCGAAGGGGTTTTGAGTGCGGGTGTTAAGACGCAAGCAACCCAAGCAACACAAATTAGTTCAACC
>CAZMWD010000065.1:0-7844 GCA_964569685.1 uncultured Cocleimonas sp.
GGTTTGATGAATGTTTTTTTGTGAAAAAGGCTACTATTTAAAATTCCAACGTATAGAAGTAGTCAGTGATTCAGAACCATCTTCTGCGCCCGTATTAAAGTCAGCACCTACTGATATTGCGGGGTTGAAAGAGTAACGTGCGCCTAATTGATAATTTCTGTCGGAAAGATCATCGCTGTTTCTATAGTTTATACGCCCTTGTAACTCGATTTTTTCAGCAAGTTTATGTCTAACACCTGCACTTAGTTGATAGCCAGAATCATCTCTATTGATAGTAATACCTCTGCTATTGGCTTTGGCACTTACATTGAAAAGTCCAACCTCAGCGAGCACATCGGTTTTACCTGAAATCGGCATATGATAACCAACACCTAGTCTATAGCTGTCAAGATCAACATCAACGTTATCTGTATCAGAGCCAGTACTGACGAAGATGTCACCGATAATATTTATATTTTCTTGTATGTCATAAGAACCAGAAACGATTACGCCTCCGTTTATTTCAAAATCGGTAACAGCGGCATAGCCAAGTTCAACATAATTATAATTAAAATTATTCGCGTAGGTGCTTGTTGATATTGTTAAAACTAATAAACTGCTTGAGATTAACGTGTGTAATTTCATAAGGATTCTCGTAACTTATTGGGAATGAATGGGATTGTAATGTAATTACAATCATTTCGCACATATTATGATTGTTTCTGGGTGTTTATGACTCACGAATCATTTCCAGCATTTGAGTTGCACTCATACTACCACTCATATCACTGCCTTCGAGCAAGCTATCTGCAAGGTCACGTTTATGCTGGTGAAGCTTAACAATTTTTTGTTCAATGGTGTTTTCGGCAACTAAGCGATAAATGGTTACGGGGCGTGTTTGCCCAATACGATGCGCACGATCCGATGCTTGATCTTCCACTGCAGGGTTCCACCATGGATCCATGTGGATAACGTAATCAGCTGCGGTTAAATTCAAGCCAGATCCACCGGCTTTTAGGCTGATAAGAAATAAGTCACCTTCGCCATCTTGAAAGGCATCGACGTAAGTTTTTCGTTTAGCAACGGGGGTACTACCATCAAGATACTGGTATTTTATACCTTTTCCATCAAGGTATTCGCGGATGATTGCTAAGTGTTTTACGAATTGGCTGAAAACCAATGCTTTATGGTTATTTTCCAGAAGTTCTTCTACTAATTCACCAAAACGCTCCAGTTTACTACTGGTTAAGGAAGTGTCTTCCATGACTAATTTGGGATGACAACTGGCAAGGCGTAGTTTGGTAATGGCAGCTAATACTTTTAGATGGTTACCCTGTGGGGCTTCATTACTAGTTTTAGTCAGGTTTTCCATTGCTTTACTGCGCACGGCTTCGTAGAGCGAGCGTTCACCTTCGGATAATGGAATCTCTAGGGTGATTTCTGTTTTTGGTGGAAGTTCGTCTAGCACCTGTGTTTTGGTACGACGTAAAATAAAGGGTTGGATTAGCTTTTTTAATTGCTGTCTTACCTCTGCATTGTTATCTTTTTCAATGGGTGTGATAAAGTTTTGCATGAATTGTTGTTGTGTGCCCAATAAACCGGGGTTTAAAAAGCGGAATAAACTCCATAGCTCACCTAAATGGTTTTCTATCGGTGTACCAGTGGTGACTACTTTGTAATCACTTTGTAGTTGGTGTGCGGTGCGAGTACGCTTAGCGTTTACGTTTTTGATCGCCTGTGCCTCATCCAGAATGATGGTTGCCCATTGTTTTTCAATAAATAATTCACTGTCTTGTTGTAATAAGCCGTAACTACAAATCACGACATCGAATTTATCGGAGGTATCGAGTAAATGCTTGCGGTCTTTTTCGCGATAAAAATGAGGCTTCAAGGTAGGCGCAAATTTGCGTATTTCTGACTCCCAGTTATTACTAACGGATGTGGGAGCAACCACCAATGTTGCGCCAAGGTGCGCTCGTTCTAATAACAGCGCGAGTGCTTGAATGGTTTTACCCAAACCCATATCATCGGCCAAACAAGCACCCACCCCCCATTTAGCTAATCGGCTTAGCCAGCGGAAGCCCTCTTCTTGATAATCGCGCAATTCGGTTTGCAATGTCGATGGAACAACGGGGTGATGATCTTCCAACGATTGGATATTATGGATATGTGATTTCCACGCCTCATCAACGGTGAGTTCACCCACCATATCGGTTAAATCTTCAAGGGCTAATGCGGCTAAGGCGCTGATGCGTGTGCCATCACCGGTATTTTCGGCATAACGACTAATTGCATCGAGTTTTTTACGAAACTGTGATGTTAATGAAAGGTATTGCCCTTCGCCAATTTCGATGAATCGTCCTTTATTACCGTCGGTTAAATCAAGCAACTGGCGTAGTGATAAAACCAAAGAAGGGTCGGTAGAAATAGAGCCTTCAAGCTGAAACCAATCACCGCTTTTATTAATACTCAAACGTAGATTATTGGTATCAAAACTGGATGCAATCCGCATCACTTCGCCTTCTGGCCAGGCGATCAGTACATTGGCATCATCGCCATCAGCTTCTGCGTGTAATTGCTGTAATAGTTCTAAACAATCTTGTGGATTATCCAATAAGTACTCGTCGTCAAACTCTTCTTCTTCGCCTAAAATACTGCTGTGTTGGAGTAAATCATTCAGCAGGGATTTTTCTTTTTCTAAATCACGTTTGGTGGAATAGCGTTTTTCTTCATGTAAAACAGACAGCTTTGCACGACCTTGCCCCGGTGGGAAGTATCCACCAAATTCACCAAACGGCTTTACCCGTAAGGTTGCGCGTAAGCCTTCTCCATAAGGTAGTAGATTGGCATGAATACGAGCATCTGCTTCGACTTCTTCGGCATCAACTACACCTTCAAGATCCGACTGAATCGTAATCATCGGGGCGAGGGTGCTGAGTGTTTCGCGCAGATTTTTTTCAGCTTCGCGTGGAATACTTAAACCATTGGAAATGATTTCACTGAGACGCATAACTTGCTCATTCTTAGGATAAATACATAAGCGTGATGGCGTTTCTTTTACAATTAAATAACGACTGTCTTGCTGGGAATCATCAAACGGCGGATAAAAACTAATGCGTAGGTCTTTTCCTTCTTCGCTGACTAATAATTCAAAATCACTTTGAATTAATTCGATGGCGGTATTGCGTGCGCCGTCCCAATAAAGATGTGGATGCCCCACCAGTTTTGCCCATGCGCTGTTTAAATCCAGCGTAAATTGTGGGCCACGATGGTAGTAACTATCGTAATCGGGTTGTTCATAAATAGCAGAAACCAGATCAAGGTCTTGTTCATTTAGCGGAGGCAATTCTTTTTGTTCGTGCTTTAAACGTTTCAGCGCAATATTACGTCCTTTACTCCACTTACCACTACTCGCTGATTTCTTTTGTAATTTTGGGGTGATGGAATATTCGTTATACTGATTTGTGTCTAGCATCCAGACGATACGTTGTTCGTTATCGCTGACGGCATTAACTTTATTTTCACCGCTGGCCAATTTGTTCATAGCACTGAGCGCGCGTTCCCATTCTGATTGCGGTTGTACCAAATTGAATAAGCTGTGAGAATCCTGATCTATTTGTTGATGAAGCTGTGCTGCTTTTTTAGTGAACTGATCTTTTTCATCCTGCGTTTCTGCAAAATAAGAGAGGGCAGTAGCGTATTCAGCGGCGAGCCAATGGTATTGTCCTAAATTAGCAACCTCGTATTGGGTGGCTAAAATTTCATAAACACCATCGGATAAGTTTTGACCGAGCCAATACTTGATTAAACAATAAAATAAGATGGTGAGGCTGTTATCTTTAAGATCGCCCAGTGGTGCATTGTAATTAAATAGACCGGTACTTAACGTTTCTGCATAAGCTGAAAAAAGTTGATAGTCAGGCTCAGCATCAAACTTCTTCAATAGTTTTTGAACGGTCACTAAATGGTCTTTATTGCCGTTTGCCACGCTTGATAATAAGGCAAGCACATAGAATTTCTCTAAAGATGCGCCCAATACAATCAGTGAACCCTTGCGTTTATTATGTAATGCACGAAACATCTCAATCGCATTTTCATAAGCTTGAATACTGCCTTCAATATTGCCTTTTATTAAACGACGGGCGCTGTCGGCGACAAACCACGCATATTGTCGGGTGTCTATTTCATCCGGTTGTGCAGGAAACAGTTCGCTACGACCACTATATAAACTATAAGTACAGCGTAAGTCTTGAGTGTGAAATTGGAAGCCTTGTAGATTAGGAATGTTGTCTTCGCGTTTTTGTAAGGCACTCCATAAATCGCTGGTGTCATCCAGATTTTCTAAACCGATATAGGCAAGTTCCATAAAGGCGACACTGAACATGTGTTCATTCAACACATCTAATAATTCATAATTGGGCGGTGTGCCAAACGTAGCAGGATAAAAACCGGGGTTAGACAGTTCGGATTCGCGGTATTGATAACGCTCGTGCAATAAGTCTAAGGTTTGTGCTAATTTTTCGGGATTATTTTGAAATAGATAAATCCGCGCGTGGGAAATACCATGTTCTGTACTTTGCCATAATACCCGCCCGAAAGATTCGGTAGCGCTAAAAGAAGCCAGTACTTGAATTGAATAATCCTTAAATGTGCCTTCTTTAATACTGCTTAAAAGAATCTGCGAAAGTAAATTAGGCGGGCAAGAATATCGCCCTTGACTCCCTTCTAACCATCCGGCATGAATTAAATCCACCAGAATAGGACGAATACTGTGCATCGTGAAGCTGTCACCGTTATTGGGGTCATTTAAGCCGACCCGATGCGCGCAACTGGCTAAAGGGGTTGCTGCCACGGGCGAATAAATAACCGAGAGAAGTTGTAAAAGCGAACGTTCAACGTGTGACAGTTGGCTAAAGGCTTCTGGATTGTTTTTATCTGGCTGGTTAAGGGATGATAAACCTGCGTTTGAAGTATTCATTTAAGTGATTCGAGCCCGATTCTTTTAAAATAACCGAGCAATTATAAGCTGTTTTTTGTTATGAGTCTTTCTTTGCTTTTATTTATTTGTTGGTGTTTTTTTGTACGACGTATTTATAAATTGGTTTGTAAGTAGAGAACAATTTTGTGTTGTGCCGTAAGGTGAATATCAATACGGGTGTTGACAGAACCTACTTCAATCACTATATTAGCGCACCTCAGAATTTCATTCAGTAAATTGTTGAAATCTGATTTGGCTATATAGCTCAGCTGGTTAGAGCACATCACTCATAATGATGGGGTCCCAAGTTCGAATCTCGGTATAGCCACCATATTTTAAAAAGCCACACGTCAGTGTGGCTTTTTTGTTTATAAATCCTTCAAAACAGGTGATTTCAGACTAGCTAGCGAATTGATTTCATATTATGATTCAAAGCCTTTAGTTTGTTTTGCAGTAGGAGTTTCTTAAGTGAAATTATCAGGCGCTGAGATATTCATCGAATGTCTTAAAGCAGAAAATGTAGATACCATTTTTGGCTACCCCGGTGGTGCTGTTTTATTCCTTTACGATGAATTGTATAAGGCAGAAGAGCGCGGTGATATTCGTCATATTCTCGCTCGCCACGAGCAAGGTGCAGTCCATGGTGCAGAAGGGTATGCAAAATCAACCGATAAGCCCGGGGTGTGTATTGTAACCTCTGGCCCTGGTGCTACTAATGCGGTAACGGGTATTGCCGATGCCTATATGGATTCGGTGCCTTTGGTGGTTATTTCGGGGCAAGTGCCACGTGCCTTAATTGGTAATGATTCATTTCAGGAAATTGATATTATTGGTATCACGCGCCCCTGTGTGAAACATAATTTTCTCGTCACTAAAATTGAAGATATTGCGCCAACGATACGCAAAGCCTTTCATATTGCGACGACAGGTAGACCTGGTCCTGTTGTGGTCGATATTCCGAAAGATTTAACCAACGGTGCTATTCAAAAAATTGAGTTTGATTATCCTAAAGAATTAAAAATGCGTTCTTATCAGCCAACAGTAAAAGGCAATAAGAAGCAAATCAAAAAAGCATTGGAGATGATTGCACAGGCGAAGAAACCGATTTTATATGCCGGTGGCGGTGTGGTGTCATCTAAAGCGCATAAAGAACTAACAGAGTTTGGTCGCGCCTTTAATTTCCCTGTGACGACCACATTGATGGGGTTGGGAACGTACCCTTCAACCGATAAGCAACATATCGGCATGTTGGGCATGCACGGTACGTTTGAAGCGAATCGCACCATGCACTATGCTGATTTGATCATTGCAGTGGGTGCGCGTTTTGATGATCGTGTCACCGGTGATTTAAACAAGTTCTCGCCGTATGCAAAAGTCATCCATATTGATATTGACCCTGCGACTATTTCAAAGAACATAAAAGCACATAACCCTATCGTAGGGGATGTGAAGCAAGTGTTACAAGAAATGTTCAGCATGATGAAAGAGCATAAAATTAATCCTGATAAATCGGCGTTTGATGCATGGTGGAAGGAAATTAAAGAATGGCAAGCGGTTAATTGCCTTAGCTACAATCAAGAAGATGATCATATAAAAGCACAATATGTTGTCGAGAAATTATGGGAAGTCACCAACGGCGAAGCGTATGTAGCATCAGATGTTGGGCAACATCAAATGTGGGCAGCACAGTATTATAAGTTTGATAAACCTAATCGCTGGATCAACTCTGGTGGTCTAGGCACAATGGGTTTTGGTTTACCTGCGGCGATGGGTATTCAATTGGCGCATCCCGATGAAACGGTGGCGTGTATTACCGGTGATGGCAGTATTCAAATGTGTATTCAAGAGTTGGGTACGTGCGCGCAATATAATTTGCCATTAAATATTATTAACTTAAACAATGGTTATTTAGGCATGGTGCGTCAGTGGCAAGAGTTTTTCTATGAAGAACGCTACGCGATGACCTATAACAAATCACTGCCTGATTTTGTAAAATTGGCAGAAGCTTATGGGCATGTCGGTTTGCGTATTGATAAACCCGAAGATGTGGAAGGTGCGTTAAGACAAGCCATTAACGATACAAAAAACTTGTATTTTCTTGATTTTATTACCGAACCTCAAGGTAATGTTTACCCGATGATTCCTGCCGGATACGGTCATAATGAAATGTATCTAAATAAACAAGATGCGCTGGATGACATGAAAGGGAAGAAATAAACCATGATTAAGAGAAATGATAAAACCGCGCGTACCAGACACATCATTGCTATTTTAATGGAAAATGAAACGGGTGCCTTGTCGCGTGTTTCGGGTTTATTTTCACAACGTGGCTATAATATTGAATCGCTCACGGTTGCACCAACGGATGACCCAACCATGTCACGTATGACCTTAGTGACTAAGGGTAACGATGCCTCTATCGAACAAATTGTAAAACAATTGAATAAGTTAATTGATGTGGTTAAGGTCATGGAATTATCTGATTATGAGCATGTTGAGCGCGAAATCATGTTTGTAAAAATTTCAGCCGTGAATATGGAATCCTGTGCGTCGATTAAGCGCATGGCCGATATTTTTCGAGCTAGCGTGATCGATGTTAAAAACAAAATGTACACCATTGAAGTCACTGGTAGCCCCGAAAAACTAGATGGGTTTTTAGAAACTATGGCGGATCATCAAGTGGTTGAGGTGGTACGTTCGGGTGCAATGGGAATTACGCGGGGTAGTAAGGCACTAAAACACTAAAATCATGGCACAGATTGCTTCTAAAGACTGCCATTTCGTTGTTGGAAAAATGATCACTTATGAAGACTAAGCTCACATTTCCCCGCCTAGAACTGACAGCCTTTAGAAGCAATCTGAGCCATAATTAATACATATTTAAAAA
>CAZMWD010000065.1:7944-9463 GCA_964569685.1 uncultured Cocleimonas sp.
TAGAACTGACAGCCTTTAGAAGCAATCTGAGCCATAATTAATACATATTTAAAAAAGTAAAAGTTAAGAATATTAAGGTAACTGTTTAGATTGCTTCTAAAGACTGCCATTTCGTTGTTGGAAAAATGATCACTTATGAAGACTAAGCTCACATTTCCCCGCCTAGAACTGACAGCCTTTAGAAGCAATCTGAGCCATAATTAATACATATTTAAAAAGTAAAAGTTAAGAATATTAACGTAACTGTTGAGATTGCTTTCAAAATATGCCATTTCTACGTTGGAATAATGCTTGCTTACTTTTTGTTATTAAAAGACCTAAGCTTGCATTTTTCGCTAGAACTGACAGCCTTTAAGAAGCAACCTGAGCCATAATTAATACAAATTTGAAATTAGAAGAATGTAAGGAAAAAACAAAATGAATATCTATTACGACAAAGATTGTGACCTATCTATCATTAAAGGCATGAAAGTTGCCATTATTGGTTTTGGCTCACAAGGTCATGCACATGCGGCAAACTTGAAAGATTCTGGCGTTGATGTTGTTGTTGGTTTACGTGCCAATTCGCCTTCTATTGCAAAGGCAGAAGGTTACGGACTTAAAACAGCAGACGTACCAACGGCAGTAGCCGGCGCAGACGTGGTGATGATTTTAACGCCCGATGAGTTTCAATCGGTGTTGTATCGCGATGAGATTGAGCCAAACATCAAGCAGGGTGCGGTATTGGCTTTTGCACACGGTTTTGCAATTATTTACAACCAAGTCATGCCACGTAAAGATTTAGATGTGATCATGATTGCACCGAAAGCACCGGGTCATACGGTACGTTCTGAGTTTGTACGAGGCGGCGGTGTTCCCGATTTAATCGCGGTAGATCAAGATGCATCAGGCAACGCAAAAGCGATTGCACTTTCTTACGCATCAGGCGTGGGTGGTGGTCGTACTGCTATTATCGAAACAACCTTCCGTGATGAGTGTGAAACCGATTTATTTGGTGAGCAAGCGGTACTTTGTGGTGGCGCAGTCGAGCTAGTAAAAGCCGGTTTTGAAACATTGGTCGATGCAGGCTATGAACCAGAAATGGCGTATTTTGAATGTTTGCACGAGCTAAAGTTGATTGTCGATCTCATGTTTGAAGGTGGTATCGCAAACATGAACTATTCAATTTCAAACAATGCAGAATACGGTGAGTATGTCACGGGCCCTAAGATTATCAATGCTGAATCACGCAGAGCAATGAAAGAAGCATTGGATAATATCCAGTCAGGTGAGTACGCAAAGCAATTTATCCTAGAAGGTCAATCAAACTACGCATCAATGACAGGTTACCGTCGTAAAAATGCAGAACATGGTATTGAAGTGGTGGGTAAAGAGCTGCGCAAGATGATGCCTTGGATTCAGGCGAATCAGATCGTAGATCAAGAAAAAAACTAACTTTTAGCACCTTATATTACTCCTATCTTCCGCAAGCTCTGTGTTGGGGAAAAGCACTTACATTTGTAAGCTTACTTTTCCCCGC
>CAZMWD010000066.1:0-9460 GCA_964569685.1 uncultured Cocleimonas sp.
CAGAGAGTATCTGAGGACTTAAGTTCATTACTCATTTTATGAAAATACTTTTGGGTCAATTCATACCTGCAATTCACGCCTCAATCAGAAGGATTTTATCCATTTTTCTTTCGCCACTGAGTTATGCTGAGGTCTCTTAATATCTAATTTAGTACTTAGATTTTCCATTGCCTTTATATCAGTTGAAAATAAAGCGTTATTTATTCTCACGATTCGCTATTAAATCATCCACAACCGATGGGTCAGCTAGCGTTGATGTATCGCCTAATTCATCCACTTCATTCACCGCAATCTTACGCAAAATTCGGCGCATGATTTTACCCGAACGTGTTTTCGGTAACCCTGGTGCCCATTGAATAATATTGACCTTGGCAATCGGGCCGATTTCTTTTCTTACCAGTGCGACTAATTCGGCTTTTAAATCATCCGTACCTGTTTCACCTGTCATTAAGGTAACGTAGGCGTAAAGAGCCTGTCCGGTAATATCGTGTGGGTAGCCCACTACCGCAGATTCAGCTACTTTAGGGTGTAGCACTAAACTCGATTCAATCTCGGCTGTACCCAAACGATGCCCAGAAACATTGAGTACATCATCGACGCGACCCGTAATCCAATAATCGCCCTCTTCATCGCGACGTGCGCCATCACCTGTAAAGTAGTAGCCTTTGTACATGGAGAAATAGGTTTCATAAAAGCGCTCGTGATTACCGTATAAGCTACGCATCATTGAAGGCCAGGGTGATTTCATTGCAAGGTTGCCTGCTGCTGGGTTGCCTTCAATCTCTTTGCCATCGTCATCTAATAGTACGGGTTGACAACCAAAGAACGGTGCCATTGCAGAACCGGGTTTTAAATCATGAACGCCTGCTAGTGGTGTCAACATGTGCGCGCCCGTTTCTGTTTGCCACCAGGTATCAACAATCGGGCATTGTTTATTGCCGACTACGTTGTAATACCATTCCCATGCTTCGGGGTTGATGGGTTCACCGACGGTTCCTAATAAACGTAATGATTTGCGCGAGGTTTTTTCAACGGGTGCGTTACCTGCTGCCATTAATGCACGAATGGCAGTCGGTGCGGTGTAAAAGCTTGCCACATTGTGTTTGTCGATCACTTGCCAAAAGCGTGATGCATCCGGGTAGGTGGGGATGCCTTCAAACATTAAGGTGGTCGCGCCATTGGTTAAAGGGCCATAAAGAATATAGGTATGACCTGTAATCCAGCCAACATCAGCAGTACACCAGTAGACTTCGCCGTCTTTGTAATCAAAGACTAATTTATGTGTCATCGCGGCTTGGAGTAAATAACCGCCTGTGGTGTGTAGTACGCCTTTGGGTGTTCCGGTAGAGCCGGATGTGTAAAGGATAAAGAGCGGGTCTTCCGCATCCATCTCTATAGCTGGGCATTCTGTGCTGGCAGCAGCAACCGCTTCGCCATACCAAACGTCGCGTGCGTCATTCCAGTCTACAGGGTCGCCACCACGTTCGACGACCACGCAGGTATGTACATTAGGGCAGCCTTCGAGTGCTTTATCGGCATTTGTTTTTAAGGGGATTTTTTTACCACCACGCATGGATTGATCGGCGGTGATCACAACTTGGCAATCTGAATCTAAAATTCGGCTTTTTAATGCTTCCGGAGAAAAACCACCAAACACAATTGAATGTACTGCGCCAATGCGGGTACAGGCAAGCATAGCAACCGCGGCTTCTGGAATCATTGGCATATAAAGTGAAACACGATCACCTTTTTTAACACCACGCGATTTTAATACATTTGAGAACCGACAGACTTCTTCATGCAGTTCTTTGTAGGTGATGTGTTTGTCTTCTTCTGGATTATCACCTTCCCAAATAATGGCGGTTTGGTCGCCACGGGTTTCAAGGTGTTGATCAAGACAGTTGTAAGAAACGTTTAGCTTGGCATTTTTGAACCATTCGATATGTAAATCAGCTTGATCAAAGCTCCAATCTGATACTTTATCCCACGGTTTAAACCATGAAACGTATGTATTTGCCTGTTCTGCCCAGAAAGCGTCGGGATCATCAATGGAGCGTTGGTACATTTCCTTGTATTGCTCGGCGTTGATGTTTGCCTGAGCTGCGAAATCGGCGGGTACGGGGTAGGAAGACTGAGTCATGTTTTCTCCAATATGTGTTATTGTTTTCTTATTTATAGCATATTTAATGCATTATTTTTTTAGGATATTTAGAGTTTACTTACAATAGGATGCATTCGTTTAACCATTTCTTTAAATACTTTCGGGCTAGCGGCTAGAATGTCACCTGTTTTCATGTGTGTGCTTCCACCTTTAAGATCACCGATTAAACCACCGGCTTCTTGCACCAGTAATACCCCTGCAGCGATGTCCCATTCGTGTAGGCTGAACTCCCAAAAACCATCATAGCGACCTGCGGCAACATAGGCTAAATCTAATGCTGCTGCGCCGGGTCTGCGCACACCTGCGGTATCAGGTAATAAGGCTTTCATGGTCTCAAAATAGGGATCAATTAATTTTTCTTGATCAGGGCGGTACGGAACGCCTGTGGTTAATAGCGCACCATCCATAGTATTTCGTTTGGAAACGCGGATGCGACGTTTATTTAAAAATGCGCCACCTCCACGAGATGCGTAAAAGAGATCATCTTTAATTGGATCATAAATCACTGCTTGATCCAGTTTTCCGTCACGTTTTAGCGCGATAGAAACGGCATAGTGTGGAATGCCGTAAAGGAAGTTAGTGGTGCCATCGAGTGGGTCAATAATCCATTCATATAAAATGCCATTTTCTACGTTACCTTCGTGAACGCCACTTTCTTCACCTAGAAAAGCGTGGCTGGGGTAGGATTTTTTAAGTAGATCAATAATAGTCGCTTCTGCAAGACGGTCAACTTCAGTCACAAAATCATTTTTATCTTTGTTTTCAATTTGTAACTGGTCGATTCTATCGGCACTACGAGCGATAATATCGCCTGCTTGTTGAGCGGCTTTAATAGCCATATTGAGCATTGGGTTCATATTTTTTTGCTGTTAGTGGTAATAAGGTGCGGAATACTAACAGACTTAGGCTGTATTATTATCAGAAAAATCATAAATAACGTCGCTCTAGAATAAGCGGATTTTATCGGTTTGTTAATTGATTAACAGGCTTTCCCCCCCGATAAGTGGCATTACAGTAAATGTAATATACTATTATTATTACTAAATCATACATATAGAAGCATGAGTAGAAATGCAGAAAATAGACGAAACCCTATTTGATTGGAATTCTGAGGCGTATAATGAATTTGGTCATACCTTACAACATCTAAAGCATCAATATCACGATTTAGCTTTATTTAATGATGCATCACTCATTGCGCTTTTGGATACCTATCCTCGTAAATGGCTACAGTGCTTTACCATGGGGTATAATCCAGAGGACTATACCGAGTGGAAAGCAGTGCATCTTGCAGAGAGTTCAGGAAAAGAAATATTAGAAGCGGTGAAAAAAGGGCGCTTTTGGATTAATATCATTAATATTGATAAAAGCAGTAAGGTCTATGCTGATCTTATCGAGACGATGTACCAAAAACTAAATAAAAAATGTCCTTATTTAAAAACAGCCAAAGCAGGTTATAGCGCACTGATATTATCATCACCTGGTATACAGGTGTATTATCATTTAGATGCAGAAGCGAATATGCTGTGGCACTTTAGAGGGAAAAAACATCTGTGGATTTATCCTAGAGGTGAAAAATTTTCTCCTCAGCTTGAGCTTGAAAAGGTCGTTGCACATGAAAGAGACGAAGACCTAACGTATAAAAAAGAATTTGATGATCATGCCGTCAGTATTGTTCTAGAAGGGGGCGATGTCATGTCATGGCCGATGCACTCGCCTCACCGAGTTGAAAATTTAACGTTTAATGTTTCTTTAACGACGAGTTATAGTTCTAAAGAAGGACGTCGTTTAATTGGGGTGCATAGTTTTAATTATTTTATTCTTAGAAAGTTAGGCCTTAAAAACCCTTCTTTTCAACGAGATGGATTTCTCCCTTCATTGAAATCGAATAGCTTTTATATTTTAAATAAATTAAAGTTAATTAAACATCGGAAACGTACTGCTTACTACAACACGAATTTAAAGCTTGATCATACTGCTGATAGTGGCATGATTGTTTTAAATGAATCCAGTCTACCGGATTTTTCATAATATTAATGAATAAAAAAAAATGACAACATTAGATTTTTCACAGAATAAGGTAACACCTTTTGGTGTTTTAGAAATTCCCTTGAATGATTCTAACGCAACTAAGAATGTCGGTTTGCATGTGGCTTGTATCCAATCAATAGAAGACTTTAAAGCACTTAAAGAGGATTGGAACAAACTTGTTGGAGAATCAATCAATCCCAATCCCTTTATTTTATGGGAGTGGATGTTTACATGGTGGGAAGTTTATCATCAAAAAAGTAAAGATAAATTGGCACTATTGACCTTGTACAATGATGGTGAACTAGTTGCGCTGGCACCTTTTTACATTAAGTCGGTTAATCCTTTTATTAAAAGTTTAAAATTATTAGGCGAAGGGGAGAATGAGGTTGATGCGGCAGTAACCACCTATCCTGATATTATTGTAAAAGAACAGTACCGCAAACAGAGCATATCCGTGTTTTCAGAAGTTCTAAAAGGCTCGACAGAAATACCTTTTAGTTTTAACTTTGCGTGCTTTAATCTTATTCATGAGGATTCCGTTCTTGAAGCGCTGGGGCAATGCCTAACAGATCGTTATGTGACGTTAAAAAATCATTCTGAAAATCAATTTGTTATTAATCTTCCAGAGGACGAAGATCAGTATTTTGAAGGTCTTAGTAAGTCAACCAGAAAGCAATTTCGCATGAAGCTAAACCGTATTAAAAAGGCGGGTGATATTGAGATTACATCGGTAGCGGAGTTAAAAAGTGGGCTTGAAACGGTTGAAGGATTGCATCGAGCGCGTTGGCATCATTCGGAAGACAGCAATATATTTGATTCACCTTACTTTAAGCGCTTTCATTACACGTTATCGGAGCGTTTTCAGGGTCAAGATATTATGCAAATAAGAGTCATGAATCATAACGAGAAGGCAATCGTTGCTGCCTATAACTTTAATTATAAAAACACCTGCTATAGTTATTTAGGAGGCTTTAAAAGCGCTGATGATAAACGGTTTTCACCCATGTTTATTTTTGATATGTTGGAGATTAAAAACTTAATAAAACAGCACTATAAACGCTATGATCTATTGGTATCAGAAGCACAAAATAATTATAAAACAAAGTTTGGAAGTGATGTGAATTCAGTCTATAAAATTCATTGGCTTCAAAAAGGGCTGGTATCAACCAGTATGGTAGCCTATCTGAAAGCAAGACCCCTGTTGGCAAAAATTTATCATACTTTCAAGAGAACGAAGTGATGGAAGTGATGGAAGTGATGGAAGTGATGAAAAGTCTCTAATATTATTTAGAATCGTATTAATCATTGAAAAGTCATATACTTTCTTGCTATATGACAAAAAATCTATTTAAAAATATTAAGATTGTATTGGTGCATACATCGCACCCCGGCAATATTGGCTCAACCGCGCGCGCGATGAAAACCATGGGTTTGAATGATTTATGTTTGGTGAATCCTAAATCTTTTCCTGATGATCAAGCGAATACAATGGCATCCAGTGCCGAAGATTTATTGGGGAATGCAACGGTTGTTGATTCATTGCAAGCAGCGATTGGCGATTGTCAGTTAGTGATTGGCAGTAGTGCGCGCTCGGAACGTAGTTTGAGTTGGAATGTGTTTGATTCACGTCGTTGCGGGGAAGTCATTGCGACAGAATTACTTAAAAATAATAAAACAAAAATAGCATTGGTGTTTGGGCGTGAACGCACGGGATTGACCAATGAAGAACTTAGTTTTTGCCATCATCTGGTACATATTCCTACAAACCCTAATTACAGTTCTTTAAATATTGCATCGGCAGTGCAAATTTTATCCTATGAATGTCGTGTTAGTTTGCTGGCTGACAATACGCTAAGTAAAGATGAATTGAGTGAATCAATAGAACAGGGCGAAGCAATAGTGACGGCTAAAGACATGCAGGGCTATTATGATCATTTAGAAAAATTGATGATTGAAACAGACTTTCTTGATCCAAAAGAACCTCGTTTACTAATGTCACGATTACGGCGTTTGTACGGAAGGTTGAAAATTACGCGTAGTGAGATGAATATCTTACGCGGTATATTAGTGGCGTTTTCTAATAAAACAAGAAAATAAACGGTATAAAAGTGAAAATTAACAATTAAATTTTGTATTTAAATATATATAATAAACATATAGTTATTTGTATTTATCTTTTGTTGTTAGCGCTTATTAAATCCATTTGTCCTATTTAGAGTGAATTTTTCACTCACTATGTTATTCTTTGTAACATATGACTCAAAAGACAGACACAAATACCTTAATAAAATCTTTTCCCGCGCTAACAAAAGCGTTGCGGAATATCTTATATCCATTTGTCCACCTATTGTTGAAAACGGGTGTGACCTTCCCACAGTTAACCGAGCTGCTTAAAGAAATTTATATTGATGTAGCAGATAATGACTTTCGTCTTGGAGATAAAAAGCAGACCCAGACTCGATTGAGCTTTTTAACCGGTATTCATCGTAAAGATATAAAGCGTTTACACAAACTTAATCGTGAAGTTGACGAGCCAGAAAATGTTAATGTGGGTGTCAAATTAGTGTCTAAGTGGGTAAAAGAACCCCGTTATTTAGATGACAAAGGTGATCCACTGTTGTTGCCTTTAAAATCAAATGATGAACCTAGTTTTGATGAATTAGTCAAAACAGTATGTAAGCAAGATATTCGTTCGAGCGTAATTCTTGATGAATGGCTTAATCTAGGCGTGGTCAAATTGAAGGATGCTCATGTACAACTCTGTATTGATGCGTTTATTCCCAAAGAAGGCTTGAATGAAAAGGCGTTTTTCATGGGTCACAATATTGCCGATCATTTGAATGCGGCATCCCAAAATCTGTTGAATGATTCCCCTGAGTTTTTTGAACGTTGTGTTTATTACGATGGTTTAAGCGAAGCATCTATCGCTGAGTTACAAGCGATTGTTGAAGAGCAGGGAATGAAAACACTGAAAATGATCAATGATCGTGCGTCAAAATTAAAAATAAGTGATATGCCTAAAGGTGGCGTTAAACAACGTATCAATGTGGGTCTTTATCTTTATCACGAAGATCAATCAAACGAAATATAATCAAAAATGAACAAGGACAATAGGATGGACAAAGCATTGTTGAAAATAACCGTAAAAATATTATTCTTACTCAGTTTAATGGTCGCAAGTTTGGTTTTTCTCATGGGCTGTGGCGGTGGTGGGGATGGCTTAGGTGGAACGGGGATTACACCGACTGCGAAAGGTAAGCTAACCCGTAGTAATGAAGAAAATCTAGCGGCTTTTTTTCAAGAAACGATTAAACGTAATCGTACTAACGTTGAAACATCTACTATTACGGGTGGCAATGGGGGGACATCTGACAATTCAAGTGCAGATGGCAGTGTTTCATCCTCCACCAATATTCAAGAAACGGGTGTGGATGAAGCCGATCTGATCAAAACCGATGGGCGTTATATTTATAGTGTCGAGAATGTTTCATCTTTTACACATCAAACCTTCACGGATACAGGTGACCTTGTTGAGGTATTACCGGTAAATACAGAAGAAAAATCCGATGCTATTCGTATTATGGATACACAAAGTACTACAGGATTAATTGAAATAAAACGTTTTTCGAGTGATCAACAAGCCAATGAGGAGCCGTGGCGTATCGCAGGGCTTTATTTGCATGAATCCGAAAAGCGTTTGATAGCATTAACGTCGCCTAAGCGTAATTACTATAAACATTGGTTTAATAGCCCGTATTTTTCAAATCAAGAAACCAAGGTATTAATGTTTGATATTGATAACCCTGACAATGCGGAGCGTGAATCAACACTTCAGTTTGAAGGGCAGTTGATTAGTAGCCGTCGCAATGGTGATACCTTGTATATGATATTACGCCATTATCCTAATTATCAATATGTAGATGATGCACGACTTTCTGCAACCACGACAAAAGATTTTTTACCCACTTATCGTATTGATAATGATCCAAGACGTTTAATTGCTAAACCACAAGACTGTTATTTAGAAGTGGGACAAAAAGGTTCGGCAGATATTATTACTTTAGTTGCGGTAGATTTGAAGTCTGACGTACCTCAGGTTAGTAGCCAATGTTATGTGGGTTCGGCAGAGGCACTTTATGCCTCACAAAATGCATTGTACTTAGCAACGACACGTTGGGCTTATCAAGCAAACGATAGTGTTGCGACTTACAATTCAAAGATCACCACCGATATTCACAAATTTAACTATAATGGTTTAGATTTTGATTACCGTGGCTCTGGCGAAGTGGATGGGCATTTAGGTTTTAAACAGGCCAGTAAGTCATTCCGTTTTAGTGAGAGTCGAGGCATGTTGCGGGTTGTTACGTTTGATGAAGATCAATGGCTGACAATTGGCTTGCCTGAAATTCAACCGCTGGATGGTGGTGCGCAAACAGGCGGGGGGAGTGGTGCAACGGCAAATGAAGAAGATGCGGTATCACCTCCTGCTACATCTAAGTCGCCTGTTTTATTAAGTATTTTAGAAGAAAACCCAACAAAAAAAGCTTTGCAGTTGGTATCAAAACTACCCAATGCAGAACGCCCTGAGCCTATCGGGTTGCCACAAGAACAACTCTATGCAACCCGTTTTATTGGTGATCGTGCGTTTGTCGTTACTTTTCGAGTAACGGATCCCTTTTATGTTTTAGATTTGAGTAACCCAGCTGATCCGTTTATCGCAGGCGAACTAAAAGTAGATGGCTATTCTGATTATTTACATCCGATAACTGAAAATTTATTACTGGGGATTGGTAAAGATGCAATTCCAGCAGGGAGAAATGGAGGTGATGGACGTGGTGCATGGTATCAAGGTGTTAAATTGTCTTTGATTGATGTATCTGATCCGGCCAACCCACGTGAAGCTGATAAAATTGTGCTAGGTAAACGGGGTACAGAGTCAACCGTGCTTTATAATCATCATGCGTTAACCAGTTTAAAAATAGGTGATGAATACCGTGTGGCAATACCCGTGCAGTTACATGAGGAAGAGAATATTTTTGTCGATGGTGGTGATATAGCATCAACCTTCCATCGTTATAAACAGACGGGCTTATATCGTTTTGAAATAGATATTAATAACCAAAAAATTGATAAAATACCTGCCATGGTGGTATCGACTGCAGGTGATAGTCCATCCCAGATAAGACCCATCAATAATGATCGTAGCGTTATTATTGATGATACCGTTTACTATATGCACGATGGAAAATTCTGGGTTCAAGATTGGCA
>CAZMWD010000067.1:0-7547 GCA_964569685.1 uncultured Cocleimonas sp.
AATAAGTTTAAAAATATATGAAATATTTTTACGCATTATTTTGGTCATGATTTCTTATGGTTTTTTGTTTATTTATCAACTTATTATATAAAGAGTGCAATTGTAAATTTAAGTAATTTTTTGAACTTTTAAAAAAATAAATGAAACTTAGTGAGACTCCTCTAGTCGTAATTCCTGAAGCAGTTATGCCGAGTTTATTGAAAAGGATTTTGATAAATCTGGTTGTATTGCTGTTTCATTTAGGAAGTTCTGATTAAGTCGATTAGGCTTGGTCAGAAATTCCGTAATTTGTTAAATAATATTATGGAGAATAAAATGACTATTACAAAAACAGGTATTTCTACAGCAATTTTTTTAGTAATTGGTTTTTCAACACCAACATGGGCAGAAAGCGAGGCAATGCCTGCCGCTGCTCCTAATGTAACAATTGTCGATGGAGATGCCGTACAAATCGAATGTGTTCCACAAACTGAATTAGATGCTATGTCTGCAGCTGATAAGGAAAAAATTACCTTACCAGCGTGTGAACCAGCAGCTGATGCAGGGACTGAGAAGACTGAAGTTAAATAAGCTTTATTCGATTTAACAAAACGCCCACGTAAAGTGGGCGTTTTGTTTTTATACTTCCTGAACTCGTTATTTTAATATGCCCTAAAACGTAGGAAAATAACGGATTCAGATTTTCAAGTAGATTTATCTATGAACAACACTATGAATAACGTGCGAGTTCTCAAAATAAACAGAAAATTTAGTGTAATCCCAACGGGTAATCTTAGGGTTACGTTTTGTCACTTTTCCTTTTGATGTTTTTACATGCTTGGCAGGGCCAAATTTACGTTTAACCGTATTCATGGTGGTACCAGGCTTTGGTGCATTTGCATATTTTAGTACCTTTGCGTTAGTACCAATTGATAAAATATCTGCATGAGCAACCATAGGGATTGCTTGAGCTGAAAAAACAAGCGCTGTGCTAAGTAGTAGGGTTTTTGTTTTCATTATTTTTCTCTTTTTACTTATTATAATTAGGATATTGTTTGATAATTAGCTTACGGGGGAATTTAATTTTATAAATGTTTATTATTTTCTTATATATTAAAAAACGGTCTGTATAATCCGCACCATGTTTAAACCTTTAGAGCTTTTTGTCGGCTTGCGTTATACGCGTTCCAGACATAAAAACAGTTTTATTTCTTTTATCTCCCTTGCGTCGATGCTGGGGATATTGTTTGGTGTTGTCGTACTTATCACCGTTTTATCCGTTATGAACGGGTTTGAGAAAGAACTAAGGGCTACGATACTGGGTATGGTATCGCATGTCACGGTTTCGGGGACGGATGGAAAACTTTCCGACTGGCGGTCAAGTGCCGATAAATTACACGTTTGGCAAGAATCAGAACAAACCCATGGAAAAATAGAAGGCATCGCACCTTATATACAACAACAAGTGATGATCAGTGCAAATGGTCAAGTGCGTGGCGTATTAGTACAAGGTGTTTTGCCAGAAGAACAAAGTAAAGTCGCTGATGTGGATCAACACATGGTGGAAGGCAACTTTGCTGATTTACAACCGCGTAGTTATGGGATTTCTTTAGGCTACGATTTAGCCAATGAACTAGGCGTTTTCCCTGGCGATAAAGTCACCGTGATTACCCCGCAGGTACGCGTGACACCCGCAGGCGTGATTCCTCGCATGAAACGTTTTACGGTGCAATCCAGTTATCGTATGAACAACCCTCAATATGATTATTCATCGGCGTTTATTCACATGCGTGATGCTGATAAATTATTTAAAACACGTGGCAAGGTGACGGGTTTACGCATTAAGTTGGACGATTTATTTAAAGCACCCGGCATGGCACAACAACTTCAATCAAAACTGGGTGATCGTTTTGAAGTGGCTGATTGGGGTAAGGAAAACCAAAGTATTTTTAAAGTAATGAAAACAGAAAAAGTGGTGATGTTCTTTATTTTGTTTTTGATTATTCTGGTGGCCGTTTTCAATCTTGTCTCAACTTTAGTGATGGTGGTCAATGATAAACAAGCCGATATTGCAATTTTGCGCACACAGGGAATGTCATCCTCGCAAATAAGGCGGGTGTTTATGGTGCAAGGCACAATTATTGGTTTTATTGGGACGCTACTGGGTGCATTTTTTGGGGTTTTGTTGGCATCCAATATAGAAAAAATCATCGAGTTTTTTGAAAATCTGTTTAATGTGCAATTATTACCTGCCGAGGTATTTTATAGCTCACGCATACCTTCGGTGGTGGATTACGATCAGGTACTATTTATTACGCTTATTTCCTTTGTTTTTGCTATTTTGGCAACGCTTTATCCGGCTAGTCGTGCGGCTAAAATACAACCTGCCGAATCATTGAGGTATGAGTAATGTTTAAACCACTCTCTGCCTATATTGGCTTACGCTACACACGTGCAAAACGAGATAACCACTTTGTGTCATTTATTTCTATGGCATCAATGATGGGTATTGCATTGGGTGTGATCGTATTAATTACGGTATTGTCGGTAATGAATGGTTACGAACAAGGCATTCGTGATCGCTACCTTGGTTTATTTTCGCATGTAACGGTATCCGAAACGGGTTGGCAGTTAGAAAACTGGCAACAACGCAGAGAACAGATTTTAGAAACATCACATGTGATTGGTGTTGCGCCGTTTATAGAAAAACAGGTGATGTTAAAACAAGGCAATGAAGTACGTGGTGCTTTGCTAGAGGCGGTATTGCCTGAATATGAAAAAAGTATAGGCACGTTAAGTGATGCGATTATTAAACCTGCAAAATTTAGTGATTTAAAAGCAGGTGAAAATAACATTATTTTGGGTATAACACTGGCAAAAAAACTTAAAGTCGAGACGGGAGATTCCATTATCTTGTTAAGCCCCAAACCCTTTAAGGCTCCCATTTTAATAGACCCTGCACAACCACCCCCAGCGGCTGAAGATCAAATGCCATTGCTCAAAGAGTTTATTGTCGCAGGAATATTTAAAGTTGATATGCAACAGCTTGATAGCGCGGCGGCTTATGTACACTTACAAGATGCGGCTGACCTATTTGAAATGGGCGACAAGGTCACAGGCCTACGTGTACAGCTGGATGATTTATACAAAGCACAAGAAGTGAGCGATGAAATTGCAGCTGCTTCTAGTGCCTTAGGTAAAGATAATTATTTACTGAGTAATTGGAAAACATCGGCTAATCAAAACTTGATTAAGGCGATACAATTACAAAAGACCATGCTGTTTTTAGTGCTGATAATGATCATAGCGATTGCTGCATTTAATCTGGTTTCTACCTTGATTATGATGGTCACGGATAAAGAATCGGATATTGCCATTTTAAGAACCTTGGGAATGTCTCCCTCGCAGGTAATGCGCATTTTTGTGGTGCAAGGCTCTTTACTAGGCATTATTGGAACCTTGTTGGGTGTTGTATTAGGGCTGCTATTAGCCAGTAATGTTGATACGATTATCCCGTGGTTAGAAGGTTTGCTGGATACTCACTATCTACGTGCAGAAGTGCATTTAATTACCGAAATAGAAGCTAAAATTGAAGCCTTTGATGTGATTTTAATTGCAGCAAGTGCCATTGTTTTATCAATATTAGCCACCTTGTTTCCGGCGTGGAAAGCATCTAAGGTGCAACCTGCTGAATCTTTACGTTACGAATAACACGTTAAAAAACTTATGAAAAACAAAACAATTATTTCATGTCAAAATCTGAGTAAACGCTTTAAAGAAGGCAAACTTGATGTGGAAGTATTAAAAGGCGTTTCGCTTACGATTGAAGCGGGTGAAAAAATAGCAATTGTGGGTAGTTCGGGCAGTGGTAAAAGTACCCTGTTACATATCTTAGGTGGTTTAGATTTACCCAGCGAAGGTACTGTTCATATTTTAGATAAGAATATTGCAGAACTGTCTGATAATGAACGCGGCTTATTACGCAATCAATCCTTGGGTTTTATTTATCAATTTCATCATCTACTACCAGAATTTACAGCGTTAGAAAATGTTGCAATGCCATTGTTGATTGGTGGGTTGAGTGTTGCCGATGCAAGCGCACAGGCCAGTGACGTATTAGTTAAAGTGGGTTTAGGGGAACGACTTGATCATAAACCAGGGCAGTTATCTGGAGGTGAACGCCAACGTGCCGCCATCGCCAGAGCATTAGTGACAAAACCACAAGCAGTGTTAGCGGATGAACCCACTGGCAATCTTGATCATAAAACGGCGTTACAAATTTTTGATTTAATGCAAGAATTAAATCAAGAGCTACAAACGGCCTTTATTATCGTGACGCATGATATGCAATTAGCGGAAAAAATGGATAAGATTTATTCCTTGGTAGATGGGAAATTGAGTGTGTTTGATGGGGAAGGGTAAGTAGTTATTTGCGTAATATCTCTCAATATCGTTGTTCTTTCTTACGCTCTTTTTTCATTTCTTTAAGCATCGCTTTTTTTGCCTTTTTAGCGTGATGTCTTTCACGGCGTTCTTGCCAGCGCTTTTTAATATTGTTGCGCCAAACAAGTCGAATCGTAAAATAACCAATCAGTGATGAAAATACAGCCAGTGTTAAACTACCAAATACAAGTGGTTGCCATACTTGCCCAAGGGTTGTTGTAAACCATTCCCAGCCGATATTCATGTCAACGGGTTCGGGAGTCATGCCTAACATCCAGCTACCAAATTTATAAGCGAAGTAGAACATGGGTGGAATGGTGATTGGGTTGGTTACAAAGACCAGTGCAACAGAAATTGGAATGTGCGCGCGATAGTAAACAGCTAATGCGGCTGCAAGCAGGGTTTGTAGTGGAATAGGTATCCACGTACAAAATAAACCAATCGCAAAAGCACGTGAAACAGAATGCCGATTTAAGTGCCACAAGTTAGGTTGATGGATGCTCTCACCTAAGCAGGCTAGTGCTTTGTTTTCCCGAATAGTTTTCGGGCTGGGTGAATAGCGTTTAAAAAAATTACGGAGCATGATTGTATTATATTTTAATCTCGTGCTTATGTCTTGAAAGTGGATAAACAAATTATAAAATCATGCGACTTTTTACCCTTTTATTTCTTTTAGGAACACTCTCGATACAAATAACAGAAAAGTTACCTTCTTTAATTTGGATAGGGCTGATTTTAGCTTTGCTATTAACTTTGTCGCTTTTTTTAGAAAAGAGTTTCAATTTATACAAAGAAAGTGGGGTAATTAAGTACAAAAATCAAGCTTCAAGTAGTTATTTTAAAAAGATTGTCATTTTGTCCGTTGCTTATTTTTTAGGTTTAAGCATGGCGGTGTTTACTGCACAAAAACAACTAGATGCGCGTTTGCCCACCCATTTAGAAGGTCGGGATATTATTATTGAAGGCGATATTGTCGATATACCTATTGTAACTGAGCATGATAAACGAGAAGACAGTGTGCGTTTTCGTTTAAAAATTAAAAAGGCATTTACTCTAAAAGATCATCAACCCCTTGCTGTATCGGGCGTTATACGCCTTGGTTGGTATACCGCTTATCCCGAACAAGCATTAGTAGCGGGTGAAAAGTGGCAATTACAGGTGCGCCTTAAACAACCTTCTGGGTTTATGAATCCCGGTGGTTTTGATTACGAAAAATGGTTATTTACCGAGCGTATTATTGCTACGGGTTATGTACGTGAAACAAAAAAAACCGACAACATTATTGGCAGTATTTCTAATAATAACAAAGCTGATTTAAATGGCAGTAATAATAAACGTTTGGCAGAATCGCCGTGGTGGTCTATTAATGCAATACGTCAGAGTATCCATGAAAATATTCAACAAAAAGTGATGAATAAATCTTCGGCAGCTATTTTGAGTGCGCTTGCAGTAGCCGATAGAAGTAAATTAGAACAGCAACAGTGGCAAATGTTACAACAAACGGGGACCAGTCATTTAGTCGCTATTTCTGGTTTACATATTGCCATTGTCGCAGGTTTTGGATTTTTGCCCATTCTATTGTTGTGGGCTTTATTTCCTCGATTGAATGAAAAAATACCGCTACGTGTTGCGGGCGGTGTTGTGGGTATCGTATTCGCCACCTTATATGCTTTATTAGCGGGGCTTACCTTGCCGACTCAACGTGCTTTACTAATGGTTATAATTGCTTTATTAGCATTAATTTCACGCAAAAACTATGCATCATCATCCGTCCTTGCACTGGCTTTATTGGCTGTTTTAATTCTTGATCCGTTAGCCGCAATGACGGTTAGTTTTTGGTTATCTTTTTTAGCCGTGAGTATTATTTTGGTGATTGCTAAAAGACAGCTTGTTGATATTAAAGGAGAAAAATCACGTTTACAATCGTTTATTGGCTTAGCAAAACTACAACTGTTTTTATCAATGGGTATGTTTCCTTTAAGCTTATTATTTTTTAATACTGCTTCGCTTTCCTCGCCAATCGCAAATTTCATCGCAATTCCTTGGGTCTCCTTTATCGTTGTGCCACTGATTTTATTAGGCGTGTTGTTGATGCCTTTAACCAGTACGGTTTCAGATGCTTTATTTAATATTGCAGGCTTAGCGGTTGAATATTTATTACAAGGCTTAACTTTTTTAAGTCAACAGCCTTTATTTGCGGTTAATTTGCCCGAAATTCCAATGTTGTATTTATTTTTAGCCTTTATTGGGTTTCTGTTTATTTTATTACCGAAAGGGTTTCCTGGGCGATGGTTAGGTATTGTTGCGGTGTTACCTGCGATTTTATTTACCCCGATTAAACCTGCTCAGAATGATTTTTTCTTTACCTTGCTGGATGCGGGGCAGGGAATGGCATCCGTTATTCAAACACAAAACCACACGCTAATTTACGATACAGGAAAACGGGTCAGCAAAAATTATGATATTGGTCGGTTGGTGGTGGTGCCGTTTCTTAAATCAAAAGGTTTGAATAACATCGATATGATGATGATTTCGCATGAAGATAATGATCATAGTGGGGGCGCTCAAACCATTATAGATTCAGTTTCGGTGGGGTCTATTCAAAGCAGTGATCAATCTATATTAGTGAATGAAAAAATCAAACTGTGTAAAGCAGGCGAGCGATGGCAATGGGATGGCGTTGATTTTGAAGTATTGTCGCCACAGGCTGATTGGCTAACAAGCAATAGTGAAAATGGCGCACGGTATAAGGATAATAATCTGTCTTGTGTATTACGTGTGTCTAATCAAACCCATAGCTTATTGTTAACGGGTGATATTGAAAAGAAAGTTGAAAAGGTATTGTTAGAAAAGTATCAAGGAAACTTAGCATCTGATGTAATTATTGTTCCGCATCATGGCAGTAAAACATCATCTACCGAGGGTTTTATCGAGGCGACAAATCCTAAAATTGCGTTAATTCCCGCAGGTTATCGTAATCGGTTTGGACATCCTAAAGCGACGGTGTTATCACGTTACCGTGATAATAATATAAAGGTACTGGACACCATAGAATATGGTGCGTTAGCACTTCAATTTCCAGAAAATAATAGTATTCAAATTAGATCTTGGCGAAAAGAGAACAG
>CAZMWD010000067.1:7647-9445 GCA_964569685.1 uncultured Cocleimonas sp.
TTTAATGCCTAAAGTGGCGCATTCCTGTCATTACCATTGCCATATCTGCTTCATCTGCAGCTGCGATCACTTCATCATCACGCATTGAACCGCCCGGTTGAATTACGGCAACGATGCCTGCTTCGGCGGCGGCATCTATACCATCACGGAAAGGGAAGAAGGCATCCGATGCCATTACAGAACCTGTGACTGTTAGCTCTGCATGTTCGGCTTTAATACCCGCGATACGTGCTGAATTAATACGGCTCATTTGACCTGCGCCGACCCCAATGGTCATACTATCTTTGGCGTAAACAATGGCGTTTGATTTTACGAATTTTGCAATCTTCCATGCAAATAGCAGGTCGCGCATTTCTTCATCGGTGGGGTTACGTTGCGTTACAATTTCTAATTTTTCGTATAAACCTAAATCTGCATCTTGAACTAATAATCCACCATTAACGCGTTTAAAATCTAGACGCGCTTGTTGTTTACCCAATGTGCCACACTGTAATAAGCGTACATTCTTTTTGGCACTAATTGCTTTAACGGCACCCTCTGTAACACTCGGCGCAATAATAACTTCAACAAATTGTTTTTCTACAATGGTTGCAGCGGTGCTTGCATCAAGTTCTTGGTTAAATGCAATAATGCCACCAAAGGCTGATTCTGGGTCGGTACTAAAGGCTCGGTTATAGGCATCTAAAATATTATCACCAATGGCAACACCGCAGGGGTTGGCATGTTTTACGATGACACACGCAGGCTCGCTACATTTAAATTGTCTCACACATTCAAGTGCCGCATCGGTATCCGAAATATTATTGTAGGAAAGCGCTTTACCTTGTAATTGTGTAGCGGTTGCCATGCAGGCTTCGGTGATATTTTCTTCCACATAAAAAGCCCCTTGCTGGTGTGAATTTTCGCCGTAGCGGGTAGTTTGTGCCAATCTAAATTGTGAATTAAATGTGCTAGGGAAGCCGATCGGTTTATCATTTTCAACAATCTTGCCAAGGTAGTTAGCAATCATGCCATCATAGCGGGCAGTATGCTCAAAGGCTTTTACTGCCAACTTAAAGCGGGTGTCTTTTGAAATGCTTCCCTTATTTTCTTCAAGTTCCTTTTCCACGGTTGCGTAATCATCTGGATTAACGACGATAGCTACATGCGCATGATTTTTGGCACTGGCACGTACCATCGTTGGGCCACCAATGTCGATGTTTTCAATGGCATCATCTAAGGTGCAATCATCTTTCGCAATGGTTTCTGCAAAGGGATACAAATTAACAATAATTAAATCAATCGGTGGAATATCGTGTTTTTCCATCACCGCATCATCTGTGCCACGACGCGCTAAAATACCGCCATGAATTTTAGGGTGCAGGGTTTTTACGCGTCCATCCATCATTTCAGGGAAGCCTGTGTAATCTGATACTTCAATCACGGGTACGCCATTATCTGCGAGTAACTTAGCCGTTCCACCGGTGGAGAGTAGCTCAATGCCACGTGCGTGTAATTGTTTGGCGAAGTCGAGTAGACCTGTTTTATCAGAGACACTTAAAAGTGCACGTTGTACGGGCATGTGAAATCCTTAGAGGGTTAAATAAATGTGGACGAAGTATCGCACAAGAACTATTGTTCGTGCATTAAATTAGACATTTGATTTTTATAAAACATGAAAAAAACAGCACTTCCAAGCTCTGTGTATTTATTATCAATTTGTCAGGCTTTAATGATGAGCAGTACCTCGTTGATGCTGACTGTTTCTGCACTTATCGGTTTATCCCTTGCGGATAATAAGTCTTTGGCGACGTTGCCA
>CAZMWD010000068.1:0-1358 GCA_964569685.1 uncultured Cocleimonas sp.
ACTAAGCTTTTGCATAATCGAGTTCACCATTTTAAAAAACAAAATGGGAAGCTCGCTAAATATTTTTAGCTTGCTCTACAGCATTTCCAATATAATTTGCCGGTGTCATTTGTAATAAATTATCTTTTGCTTCCTGTGGAATATCCAAGGTGTCAATAAATTCCGACATAATCTTGGCGCTAATGCGTTGCCCACGGGTGAGTTCTTTGAGTTTCTCGTAAGGCTTTTCAATGCCATAACGGCGCATCACTGTTTGCACGGGTTCGGCAAGTACTTCCCAGTTTTTGTCTAAATCATCCGCAATCGCTTGTTCATTTACTTCTAGTTTCGAAATACCTTTCAGGGTAGATTGAATCGCAATACTGGTGTGACCTAAACCCACGCCAAGGGTGCGCAAAACAGTAGAATCAGTCAAGTCACGTTGCCAACGGGAAATAGGCAGTTTTTGTGAAAGGTGTGTCATCAGCGCATTTGCCATGCCCATATTACCTTCGGCATTTTCAAAATCAATCGGGTTGACTTTATGTGGCATAGTGGATGAACCGACCTCACCTGCAATCACTTTTTGCTTGAAATAACCAATCGAAATATACGACCAAATATCACGACAAAAATCAATAATAATGGTGTTATGTCGCGTGAGTGCATCAAATAACTCGGCAATATAATCATGCGGTTCTATTTGAATGGTGTAGGGGTTCCATGTAATACCGAGTGATTCGACAAAGTCCTTGGCAAATTTTTCCCAGTCTAAATCAGGGTAGGCACTTATATGTGCGTTGTAATTTCCAACTGCTCCATTGATTTTGCCCAGTATTTCCACCTCCGCTATTTGCTTGCGTTGGCGTTGTAAGCGGTAAACCACGTTCGCCATTTCTTTGCCTAAGGTAGAAGGGGAAGCGGGTTGCCCGTGCGTACGACACAGTAGCGGAATCTCTGCATAATCGTTTGCAAGTGCTTTAATAGCATCAATCAGTTGATCAATCTCAGGCAGTAAAGCGTGTTCGCGACCGCCTTTTAACATGAGCGCATGAGAGAGGTTATTAATATCTTCAGAAGTACAGGCAAAATGAATAAATTCACTCACTGCATGGAGTTCTTTATTATCTTCAATTTTTTCTTTTAAGTAATATTCAACCGCTTTTACATCGTGATTAGTGGTGCGTTCTATATCTTTAACGAGCTGCGCATCCTCTTCACTGAAGTTTTCTATAATACTTTCAAGTGCTTGATCAGCATCCTTAGAAAAAACAGGCACTTCGGTAATTTCCGGATGATTTGCTAATGCTTGTAACCAGCGAATTTCAACTAGCACGCGGTGCTTAATTAGCCCGTACTCACTAAAAAACTGGCGCAAA
>CAZMWD010000068.1:1458-9391 GCA_964569685.1 uncultured Cocleimonas sp.
TTCAACTAGCACGCGGTGCTTAATTAGCCCGTACTCACTAAAAAACTGGCGCAAAGTACTTGTTTTACTAGCATAACGACCGTCGACAGGAGAAAGAGCAGTAAGTGTAGAAAGTTTCATGGATTTTTTAACAATAGAAAATTAGCGAGGTTGTGAAGTATAACGTAGTACTATTTGCTTACAAGCAGTTCTTTCTTTAGAATACCGCGTCAATTGAGGCTCTCTCAACGAAATTTATTTAACAAATTGGAACAAAATTATGAAACTAATTCTATTAGGCGCACCCGGCGCAGGTAAAGGAACCGTAGCAAAAATGCTAACTAAGGTTGATGGTTCAGTACAAATCTCTACTGGCGATATTTTACGTGGTGCAGTAACAGCGGGTACTGACCTTGGTAAAGAAGCGAAAAGCTTTATGGATTCAGGTGGATTAGTGCCTGATGCGTTAATCATGAACATCATGGGTGAGCGTTTATTGGAAGATGATTGTAAAACCGGTTTTTTACTGGATGGCTTCCCCCGTACCATTCCACAAGCAGAAGCATTAGACGTATTGCTAGAAAAAATTGGTGTCGAGCTTGATATGGTAGTGAGCTTAGAAGTGCCACGTGATGTTATTTACGATCGTTTAACCACACGCCGTACCTGCGAGAACACAGATTGTCAGGCGATTTACAATGTTAAAAGTATGCCTTCAAAAGTAGAAGGTATTTGTGATAAATGTGGAAGCAAAACCATTCAACGTGCAGATGAGACTGTCGAAGCGATTAGCAAGCGTCTTGATACATACGATGAGATGACGGCACCTTTAGCAGATTACTATGAAAAGAAAGGTTCTCTGTTTGCAGTGAAAGCAACCTCAAGCGATGCTGTTTTAGAAGCGGTTGTAGCTAAGCTTGGCTAACAATCGGGAAGTTATTCCGCGCACGTTTCTAATCAATTAATTGCAACTTAATTAGATTAAAAATGCCTACGTCATGTAGGCATTTTTTTTGATTTTTGATTTTTGAATTGTGGTGTTGGTGGCTGTTATAATGGCATGATCAATATCAGTAGGTTTATTATGAATAATAATCTAAAAACACTCTTAATCTTTAGTTTTACTCTTTTCTTGAGTGTTCTCTCTCTAAACAGTTTTGCCGATAGCATTAAGATATTACCATTGGGCGATTCCATCACCAGTGCAAGTAAATACAAAGTCAGTTATCGCTATCCTTTATGGAAACACCTAGTGGATGCAGGAAAGCAGGTTGAATTTATTGGGAGCCAAACAGGGAATGTGGGCAATGGGGGCAGAGTTAATTGGGATCAATATAAAGGTTTATCTTTTACGCCGGCAAATGAAGGGCATTCGGGTTGGCGAGCAGACCAAATTTTAAATGGTTTAGAAAATGGCGAAAAAGGATTAGCGACATGGTTGGTAAATTACCGACCTGATATTGCGTTGATTCACTTGGGTACAAACGATATGTATCAAAAGCAAACGCCAGAATCGACCCGTGATGAAATTGAACAGATTATTATAAAACTGCGCACTAAAAACCCTGCAATAAAAATAGTGCTCGCCGAAATTATTCCCATGGGTACAGATGCTAGCATTGCACGCTTAAATCACTTATTAGTACAACTTGCGATTAAGCTTAATCAAGCTAACTCACCGGTTATCAGTGTTGATATGTATACGGGCTTTAATTTAAACACCGATATGCAAAAAGATAAGGTTCACCCCAATGCAATGGGTGAAAAGAAGATGGCAAAGCGCTGGTTTAATGCATTAATGAGTCCCAAAATGCTAGGGAATTGAACTGGAAACAAGGTTTCACATTATGAAAAAAATGATTTTAATGATAAGTATTGGTTGGTTACTTGTTGCATGTCAATCAACAGATACGCTAAAAAACAAACCAAAGAGCAATGCGCCTAGCATTGATGTGGCAACGAATAATGTACCCACGAATAAAAATGTGCCAACTAATAAAAATCTACCGTCAATAAAATACACACAATGCCAAGACCCAAGACCTGAAATCTGTACCAAAGAATATCGCCCAGTATGTGCAAAACGAGAAACAAGGTTACGTTGTGTAACAACACCTTGCCCATCGACGGAGCTGGTTACAAAATCAACAGCGTGTGTTGCTTGTTCTGATAAGAAGGTGCTGGCTTATAGGTTAGGAGCTTGTCAGCAAACTGACTAGCCTACTGCGAAAAAGTTATTTTGATCATAATTTCCGCTAATTTTCGTCGAAGAGAGCAACTATTCGCCAAAAATGACCGAAAATTCTGCCCTAAAATTACTTTCTCTCGCTACGGCTACAGTTTGCCGGCAACCTCCTAGGAGCTTGTCAGCAAACTGAATAGCCATAGGTGAACGTCACTGCGAAGGTGTCCCCAGTTTTTTACGCCAATAAAACATCATTAATAAGCCAATAATTGCACCGCCCACGTGTGCAAAATGTGCGACTCCACCACCAAAAATTGAAAGACCCGTTACGCCAGAAAATAAATCTAGCGCAATCAACGCAGGTACAAAATACTTAGCGGCAATGGGGAAGGGGAGAAAGATCAGCAGTAATTTATGATTGGGGAAAATAAACGCGAATGCGACTAAAACACCATAAATAGCACCGGATGCACCGACCATAGGCGCATGGAAAATACTTAAAAATTCACCGGCTTGTTCGGCAGATAAAACAGCGGGCGGGTAACTATTTTTGTCGATCATGGTTTGAATATCGTAAGAATTTAAGCCTGTTGCACTAAGCAAACTGTAAAAATTATTAAATTGATAGGTGTTTATACCAATATAAATCAACGCAGCGCCGATACCACAAATAAAATAGAAGATTAAAAAGCGTTTACCACCCCAAATTTTTTCTAGTTGAGAGCCAAACATCCACAGCGCAAACATATTAAATAAGAGGTGAGTGACACTGCCATGCATGAACATATGGGTAAAAAACTGCCAAGGGGCAAAGTGTTCATTTTGTGGAAAGTACAAGGCGAGGTGGTTATTTAATCCGCCACCAATAAAGTCACCGGCAAAGAAAATAACGGTATTGATTGCGATTATAACGTTGACGGTCGTAAAAGGTATTTTCATATCTGCGATACTATTTGAATTTTTTTGAATTAATGAGCGATTCTATTGCTTTGGGGTGATCAATAAAATAATTTCTTGTTCCCTGTAATTGTTCAATCAAATCATTGCGACGCTTTTCTTCATTACTGGGTTGATCGACTTTATTCCAATACGCTAATGTTTTTGCTTGTTTAGTGAATATTTTTAAGCCGTAAGCATCTGCCATATAAAACATACTACGGGCGACTTCGCCTTGGCTAGCAGGTGTGGGTTCTATTAAGCGCGTTTGGGGGTTAATTTCAAAATCATACCCCCCGAACAAACGTAATTCGCCTTTGATGTTGCCAAAACGATAACTGCCACGGAGCATATTAAGGTCACGACGGCTAGGGTAAAGATTATGTAAATCGGATTCAATCCGATTGAATCGCGCTGATTTTTTACGGCAGTCGCGCCGATCGATACATTTCTTTTGTTTGACTAAATCTTTAACCACCCACGCCATCGGAAAAACATGCTCAACGTTAATCCACTCAGGTTTACTTGGGCCAAATTCTTGTAAACTATAAATCGTTTTTCCACCCTCGCGATACACCTGTCCCCAGAATAAACGCAGGGCTTTGGAATAGTTTTTTATTTGAGTTTGACCTGTGTTCATGGATGTATGAATAAGATAGTATTCCGTAGATGGATACGCCTATTGTTAAACACCAAGCCGAATTAAGCAACTGTACACGTTGTGAAAATATGATTGGACCGTCAGTTATTTGTCAGCCGATCAGTGCATCCATTATGCTGATTGGGCAAGCACCCGGTGATAGAGAGCCCAAATTAGGGCGACCTTTTGCGTGGACGGCGGGTAAAACTTTATTTAAATGGTTTGGCTCAATTGGTATTGAAGAAGAATTGTTTAGACAAAATGTATACATGGCAGCGGTGTGTCGATGTTTTCCGGGTAAAAACCCTAAAGGCGGAGATAGAGTGCCGGATAAGCAAGAAATTGCCAATTGTCAACATTGGCTAAAACAAGAATATCAGATTTTACAACCTAAATTGATTATTCCGGTGGGGAAGTTGGCGATAGGCCAATATTTAACTGTAAAAAAATTGGTTGATGTGGTCGGTCAGCAGTTTGTGTTGGATAATGATCTTATTCATGCAGACTGTATTCCGCTACCGCACCCATCGGGTTTATCGACGTGGTTTAGAATGGAGCCGGGGAAAAGTTTATTGCAAGATGCATTGGTCTTGATTGAGAAACACCCCGCTTGGTTGGAATTGATAGAGAAGAATATTAGAGTAACTTGAAAATTGAATATATAAATCGTCCCAAAAGTATTGGCAGTGTTGATCTTGTAAAATACAAGAAATCCGCACCTTCGACTCTGCTCAGGGTACTAATCAGAAGTAGCCCCTGAGCGGACTTTTGGTTTATCCTGAGCGGGGTCGAAGGGAAGGGTGCGGGGAACATGTAAATACATTTGGGGTAATTAATATAAACCTAATGCAATTGACCTCCTACAGGTATTTAATATGAAAATCAGTCTTATTTTTTTGTTAATCGTGTTTTTTCAACTCAGCTTTGCTGACTCAAGAAAAACGGTTTTTCATGATCATGCTGGCAGAACCCATCATCATGTTCTGCCTATTGAGGGTGTTTCTCATCGGCATAATGGGGGTCAACGGGGTGTTGTTGCAAACAGTACTCATTGGGCGCCACATATTTCTAGTACGGTTGTTTATGAGACTAAACCCACTGTAAAGCCTGTTCCAAAGCCAAAGATTGGCTCTCATTCTGTACAAATTAAAAATAATACCAGTCGGCCTTTTAAGTTAGATAGCTTTAAATTAGACAACTCTAAATTAGGTCATGATGTAACTAAAAGCCCTCCGCGACAGGCCCCCATGGGGTACGTGAGTAAATTAAACAAAGGAGATATTGGTTGCCGGCAAGGTGAGGCAGATTGCAATGTATGCGCCTCTAATGTGAAGCAACAGTTTCAAAAGGCAAAATCAGGTCAGATCAGTTGGCGTACTAAACCATGGCGTTTTACTTGGCCGCAAACCTATCCGCCTTATAATAAACGCCCTTTGGATATTTTTGATGGTGACCCAGCCTATGCTTTGGGGATTCCTGATACGCATGTACAGGGTTTTGTGCGTACAAATTCTGCGCGTTTTCCTTATGCAGGGAGTCATAGCCATAAACGTCAAGGTGGCATTTTTGTGATTCGCCAAACGGGGGAGGGTAAAAAAATCCTTTCATCATTGCACCCCACTCAAAGTAAGCACCCTAGCGGTGTTCATGTGTTAGGCAAGTATCTTGTTTATGGTGAAAAGAACACGCTGAATTTTAAAGATTTGAACAGTCCAAATCAAAAAAACACGTTTAAACTATCTATAAACAATGCGAATTTTGGTGGTGGCTTAGGTGTTTTGAGGCTTTTAAATAATAGTTATTTGTTGGTGACAACAGGTCCTGGAGGACAAGATAACCGTCCACGGTTTAATCGTTTTTATCATTTAAGAGGGGCAAAGGGACGACCTACTTCTTTGACTTACATGAATGAGTCTCGTACTAAAGTTTTATCAGGTTGGTCACGCTCTTTTGGCTTTTCAGAAAACCTATCGTTACTGACTGAATGCGGCACAGGGGATGTGTATGCCATTCATACCACGGGTGATGAGAAAGGCATCAAGGCGATTAGCGGCAATGGTTACTGGCGCTTGTCTAAGTTAAATGAAACACACGGTAGTTTAAGTTTTGCTCCGATTAATGCGTTTAGTTCGCGCCAAAACATGTCGAGTTGTAATATTCGTGCAGCAGCAACGGTGTTTGTGAATCCTCAGCACAAACTGGAATTTTATTGCCATGGTTACGCTAAAGACCCTAGCGGTTCTACGTTTAATGTATTGGGAAGTTCTAGCAGAACAAATGATAAATTTAATTTTAAAGTGGGTATTGTGCGTTAAAATACGTTTTTACTGTTGTTGATTAAGTGTTGTTAAGTGTTGTTAAGACAGACTTATGGCGTGTGCCGCGATTCGCTTATACTGTTCAAGGATTCTTTATGTTATTAGCTATTAAAAATGTTTTAAGTGAAAACCAATTAAAGGTTATTCGCACCTTACTAAAAAATGCAGAATTTGTGGATGGAAAGTTATCCGCGGGAAAGGAGGCGCAACAGGTAAAAAACAATTTAGAGCTATCACAACAAAGCCCTTTGCATGATCAGTTAAATCAAATGGTTATGCCATCTTTATTGAATCACCCTGAATACCAGTCCTTTGCTTTCCCTCTAAAAGTAGCCACCCCGTTTTATGCGCGTTACACCCAAGGTATGACCTATGGTTTTCATGTGGATGACCCGATTATGGGGCCAATGAATGGACGCTATCGTAGTGATATTTCTACCACTGTTTTTCTTAATGATGATTATGAAGGAGGGGATTTAGCCATTAAGACCGCTTACGGTGAGCAGCGCATAAAATTAAACGCGGGGGATGTAATCGTCTACCCTTCAACCAGTTGGCATCAAGTCGATGAGGTGATTAAAGGGGAGCGTTTAGTTGCGGTAATTTGGGCGCAAAGCATGGTGAAAGACCCGCAAAAACGCGAATTGCTTTATGAGTTAGGGCAGGCGCGTAATATCTTAATTGATGAACGTTCAAAATCCGATGAAACGGCGCACGTGAGTAATGTGTATGCAAATTTGGTACGGCGTTGGAGCGAGCTGTAATATAAGTAAGCCATGTGATCAATATCACGTCCACCAATGGCAAGATAGTACGCGAAAGAAACTAAAAATTATTTTTAATCGTCCCAAAAGTATTTGGCAGTGTTGATCTTGTAAAATACAAGAAACCCGCACCCTTCGATTCCGCTCAGGGTACTAATCAGAAGTAGCCCGCTGAGCGGAGTCGAAGGGTGCGGGGAGCATGTAAATACATTTGGGACAACAAATATAACTAAGCCTTTTGGTGCTTATCTAGAGGTTCTTTTTTTACTTTAGGCAATAAAAAGCCACTCGAAAGTGGCTTTTTATCAACAAAGTTATTGAAAACTACTTCCAGAAATTAACTTCTTTAGATGCCATGTCGCGTACTTCATTTGTTAGCTCTTGGTAACGCTTACGGTATTCTGTCCATTCGCCACCTACATAGTTATTTTTGGCTTCATACTCACCGCTTTGCTCGTACTTAATAAACTTAGCTTGCATATCAAGCATTTCTTTAATGAGTTCTGCTTTATTGCTCATGTGGTTCTCCAGTGGCAAATTTGTAAATAAATAATCAAAAGCAAATATACCTTATCTGTTATGGAAAGCGGAATATCCATAATAGGGTAGGCATATTAATAAATACTTATTTACTTAGTATAGTAGGGTGACTTTTTTATCATAATATGACATTGTTCGTATCGTTTTATATTTGGATTCTGCGACTGTACGAACATTGCAGAACCTAGTTTAAATTTTATTGATTAGATAAGAGGATTTTTTTATGGCGATTGAAGTGAATGGCGAAACTGTTGCAACAACGGATGCGGGTTATTTAGAAGATTTAAATACGTGGAATGAAGATGTTTGCAAGGTAATTGCTGAAGGCGAAGGTATTGAGCTAACGGCTAAGCATATGGATGTTATTGCGTTTTTGCGTGAAGAATACATTAATAATGCGGGTAATCAGCCAATGGAACGCGCGATCACTAAACATATGTCAGGTGTTTGGGGTGAGAAATTAAAAGGTAAAGATTTATATACATTGTTCCCCGGTGCGCCAAGTAAACAAGGTTTGAAATTAGCAGGTTTGCCTGCGACTACCCGTAAAGGTGGTTACTAAGCTTACCAA
>CAZMWD010000069.1:0-4900 GCA_964569685.1 uncultured Cocleimonas sp.
TTTTTTAGCGCGTTCCAGCCCATAGGCATCGGGTCGGTTACTGATAACCGCGCTGATGTTTGTATTGCTTGTCTTGTTGGAAATCTGGTCAATAATGGCTTGCAGATTACTTCCATTACCCGAGATTAAGATAACTATGGAATAGGGCTTTGAAGGCATTTATATTGATTGATTCGTTAGATATATTCAATATGAGGTTCGGTTTGATCTGATTTTTCAATCGTACCAATCACTGAATTTTCAATACCCAAATCCGAAAAGGTTTGTTGAATGGCATTGACATCATCCTTGTCGATAACCAGCACCATGCCAATACCACAATTAAAGGTGCGCAACATTTCCTGAGGTTCAATATTGCCGTTCTTTTCAATCCAATCAAACACAGGGTTGGATGACCAGCTATTAACATCAATCACGCCTTTGCTATTGTCAGGCATGACGCGTGGTAAATTCTCAGTGAGTCCGCCCCCCGTGATATGTGCGATAGCGTGGATGGTATGTTTTTTAAGTGCCGTTAAGATGGGTTTTACATAAAGCGTCGTTGGTGCAAGTAAGGCTTTGCCTAATGTCGTACCATTAAACTCATCGCTTAGTGATGCGCCACTGACTTCAATCACTTTACGAATCAGTGAATAGCCATTTGAATGCGGACCACTAGAGGCTAAGCCTAATAAAACCTGACCTGCTTTCACATTGTTTGGGTCAAGTATTTCGGATTTCTCAACCACGCCGACGCTGAAACCCGCTAGATCAAAATCACCCTTTGCGTACATACCCGGCATTTCGGCAGTTTCGCCACCAATTAATGCACAGCCCGATTCAACACAGCCATCAGCGATACCTTTAATCACATCTTCGGCAATGTCATTATCAAGTTTTGCAGTGGCATAATAATCGAGGAAAAATAGAGGTTCTGCACCCGTTACGATAATATCATTCACACACATTGCCACCAGATCAATACCAATGGTGTCGTATATTTCTGCATCAATTGCGAGTTTAAGTTTAGTGCCAACACCGTCTGTACCCGAGACTAAAATAGGTTCTTTATAGCCCGTTGGTAACGACATTAAACCGCCAAAACCACCCAAACCACCCATGACTTCAGGGCGTATGGTGCGTTTTGTGTGTGGTTTGATACGGTCGATTAGGGCATTGCCAGTATCAATATCAACGCCAGAGTCGCGGTAGGTGAGTGGTGTTTTAGAGTCAGCCATTACAACGTTTCCTTTAATGTAGGGTATTGAAATGTAGGGTGTTGATCAAAGTGGAACTTATCAAAACTAAGCTTCGACTTCGGGCAACTTAACTTGTACATGCAATTCACGTAACTGTTTACGTGGTACATCCGCCGGTGCTTCTGTCAGCATACAGGCTGCCGTTTGGGTTTTCGGGAAGGCGATCACATCGCGGATAGATTCGGTATGGGTCATTAGCATCACCAAGCGATCTAAACCAAAGGCCAAACCACCTAATGGTGGACACCCAAATTCTAATGCTTTTAATAAGAAGCCAAACTTATCGTCCGCCTCTTTTTCAGAAATACCGAGCATTTCAAACACGGATGATTGCATTTCAGGTTGATGGATACGAATAGAACCGCCACCCACTTCATAACCGTTGATTACCATATCGTAAGCATCAGATAACGCATCACCAGGGTTTGCTTTTAGCTCATCAGAAGAACAGGTCGGCGCAGTGAATGGGTGATGCAATGCTTGCCAACGGTTGTCTTTATCATCCCATTCAAACATCGGGAAATCAACAATCCATAACGCGGCCCAATCGCCTTCTAATAGTTCTAAATCTTTGGCGAGTTCTTCACGTAATGCACCGAGTGCATCATTAACGATTTTGGTTTTATCCGCACCGAAGAAAATAAGGTCGCCGTCTTCTGCACCGGTTTTTGCCATGATGTTCATAGCAACTTCATCGGGCAAGAATTTAAGAATAGGGGATTGCAATCCGTTTGCGCCATCAGCCAAAGTATTGACTTTAATATACGCTAAACCGCGTGCGCCGTAGCGAGATACAAATTTAGTGTAGTTGTCGATGTCTTTACGCGATAGCTTAGCGCCTTGTGGAACGCGTAACGCTGCAACTCGGCTACCTTCGTCATTCGCAGGGCCAGAGAACACTTTAAAATCAACGTCTTTCATCTGCTCGCTGACTTCAACTAACTCCAGCGGGTTGCGCATATCTGGCTTATCTGATCCAAAACGATGCATCGCTTCGGTGTAAGTCATGCGTGGAAAATTTGCGGGGAGTTCGATATTGTCTGTGTCTTTGAACAGTTTACGAATCATGTTCTCCATCATGTCCATTACGTCTTCGCCTTTGACGAATGCCATTTCTATATCCACCTGAGTGAACTCGGGTTGGCGGTCAGCACGTAAATCTTCATCACGGAAACAGCGCGCCATTTGATAATAACGATCAATACCGCCCATCATCAGCATTTGTTTAAATAACTGGGGTGATTGCGGTAAAGCGAAGAAATTTCCGGGGTGTGTTCGGCTGGGTACGATGTAATCGCGCGCACCTTCGGGTGTTGCTTTTGTGAGTATCGGCGTTTCAATTTCTAAGAAATCATTATCTTCTAAATAATGACGCATGATAGAACTCATCTTTGCGCGTGTTTTAATGCGTTGTTGCATTTCATCACGGCGTAAATCGACATAGCGATAAGTGAGTCGAATATCTTCGTTGACATCATCATCTAATTGGAACGGTGGTGTGGCAGAGGCGCTTAATGTTTCAAGTTCCAGTGCAAATACTTCGATTTTGCCACTTTTTAGATTGTCGTTAAGCATGCCTTCTGGGCGCGAACGAATACGCCCCTTAATGCGTAAAATATGTTCGTTACGAATCGTTTCTGCGGTGCTGAACATGGCTTTATCATCAGGGTCAAATACTACTTGAACCAGACCTTCACCATCGCGTAAATCTACAAAAATAACCCCGCCGTGATCACGACGACGGTTAACCCAGCCACATAAGATAACTTCTTGATCAAGGAGTGTTTCATCAACTAATCCACAACGATGAGTGCGCATATTTTAACCTGAAAATGTATTAAATAATAAGGAGCAGAATAGTAAGCTTTGTTGCGCCAGGGTGCAAGTAAAAGCAAGCTTGAAGTCGTGGATTCAGGTTAAAATAAGGTGTTTATTTCATACCCCGATTCTTTTTAATCAAATCATAAGCCGCTTGAATTTCTTGTGAGCGCTCTGTTGCTACTTTAATCATATCTTCAGGCACGCCTTGCCCCATGAGTTTATCGGGGTGGTATTCTCTAATTAGACGGCGATAGGCTTTTTTAAGTTCTGCATCGGTGTTTTTTTCATTTGTGCCCAATGCTTGGTAGGCCGATTTTAATGCATTGGGAGATGTATAGTTAGCCCCTCCGCCCGCGCTTTGTTGATGATAAGCACCGCCATGGAACTGACTTTGCCCTTGTAGCATCGCTAATAACTGTTCGAATGCTTGTGATGAATACCCCATTTTTAAGGCGATTTCTTCAAGTAAGCTGAGTTCGTTGGGGTGCATTTTACCGTCGGATAAAGCGACTCCGACCAGATAAACGATGACGAGTTGTTTTAGATTGGGTGATTGGGCAGCGGCGATATTAAATTCTTGTAGGATAGAGTCGATTTGATAATCGTCTGTCGAACCCGTTTGGAAATGTCCGATGGCTTCTTTGCGGTGCGGTGTTGTCATGCCCAGTTGGAGCATAAATTTTTCGACATGGGCGATTTCTTGTTCCGAAACACGACCATCGGCTTTTGCAAGCTTTCCCATTAATGTAAAAACAGTTTTAAAAAATACATTTTGGCTTTGTGTTTTAAAACCACGGATGCCACCGACGTTGCCAAAGCCACTTATTTTTCCGATTAAGCCACCGGATAGTTTAAAACTGATAAAAGCACCTAAGATGAAACCAAAAAATGCGCCCCATAAACTGTCGAGAAGAAAGTAACCAAGTACGGCGGTAATCCATTTAATAAAAACCATAAAAATATCTTAGTGAGGGGTTGTGGGGGTTGTGGAAGTTGTGGAAGTTGTGGAAGTCATGGAATCGAAAATAGCAGGAAGCGGAGTAAGTTCGCCTGTTAACTTCCAGTGTTGTTGTGTTGCCATTTTTTCAAAATTATCAATACGCTCTTGATCCAATGGATGAGAACTTAAAAATTCGGGTGTTTCTGACCTATTTTCTTTCGTGCGCATTTTTTTAAACTCTTTAAATAAATCTGCGCCACCGCCAATATGCCCATACATCGTATTTAAAGTACGCATCGCTTCTGCATCGCTTTGGTGTTCCATTTCACGCGTGTATTGTAGCGTGGTGAGTAGACCCGTTTCACCTAATGCGGTTGAATTAACACTACCAGAAATGGTACTAATCGCAATGCTGGAGGCAACGCCTCGACCCAGTGATTTAATCGGGTGACGGTATTTCACATGGGCAACTTCGTGTGCCAGTAGCATGGTGAGCGCATTTTCACTCGACAATTTCTCTAATAAACCACGGTATAAAATCACGTGTCCGCCAAGGGTTGCAAATGCGTTAAGTGTATCACCTGTCATATAATGCACAGTGATTTTCATCTCCTCAGGCATTTTTTGAATGACTTGGATTTTATCAGCGAGTTTTTGTAAATACGCTTGTATTTTTTGTTGTTGGGGAGAAAACTCTTTTTTGGGGATTTCGTATAAATTTGTAATTTTTACTTCTGCACTAAAAGGGATTTTGCCCGCAAGCCAGCCACCGAAAAAACCCAGTACCATGGTTGCCATTACGATTAATATCAACGCACCGATGAGTAACACCGAAAATTCCTTTAAAGGGTGTTCTTTACTGGTGTTGATATCTTCTGGTATTTTGGGGTTTGAGTACATT
>CAZMWD010000069.1:5000-9373 GCA_964569685.1 uncultured Cocleimonas sp.
CCTAGACTTTTTTAAGTGCAGTTCCATAAGCAAGCACTTCAATCATGGGCATTCTTTTCCCATTAGAGATTGAAGCTGTTTCGTATTTTACATTAAAGACTAAATCGGCGTTTAAGTCTTGCGCTTCTTTTTTCATGCGTAATAGCGCTTCGCGCCGAGCCCTATCAAGCAAGGATTCATAACTGCTGACTTTGCCACCAAATAGATTGCGTAAACCTGCAGCAAAGGTTTTAAAATAATCATTTGCGATAACCACATTACCACTGACGAGTGTGTGTTGATAATCACCATCTGTAGGTGGAATACGACTGGCGATGGCGGGTAAGTCATTCATGGTTGCTTCGCGTTCGATAATGCTTTTATAGTGTTTTTTTTCTGCATGACGACCGAAAAAATAACCCAATGAAATCAAGACCAATGTAAGAATGATTTGTTCCATGTTATTCCTTTATATACCTATTCCGTGCTATCAAGCACGACAGCTGTTCCATAAACATAAATTTCTGCAGCACCGGCAGCGATGCTAGAGGTAGAATAGCGTATGTTTAAAATGGCATTTGCACCGGTTGCTTTGGCTTGTTGAATCATGCGTTCGGTGGCTTCTTCTCGTGATTCGTGTAGCAGTTCGGTATAGGCTTTTAATTCGCCACCAAACATATTTTTAAAACCCGCCATAATATCTTTGCCGGCATGTTTGGCGCGAACCGAGCTACCTTGCACTAAACCTAAGTGTTTCAATACTTTTTTGCCGGGCATGAATTCCATATTTGAAAGTAGCATTTTAGACCTTAATTAATTGTAAGAAGTTTATAGATTAGCGTTGGTGACAATAGTGAGGATTATGCTGCTGTATCAATTTCACAAGAAACATGCGCTAAGGTTTCTAATTTGGAAAAATCAGAAATAATAACGTTACGTTGTTCTATTTTAATAAGCCCTTGTTTACTAAGACGAGTGATAACCCTACTCAGTGTTTCAACTGCCATTCCCAAATAATTGGATAAATCTTGACGAGACATAGGGAGGATAAATTCCATTTTAGAAAAGCCGCGTGATTGAAAATGATTGGCAAGTTGTACAAGGTAGCTCGCTAAGCGTTCTTCGGTGGCAAGTTGCCCCAGAGAAAAGAGGAGCTTTTGGTTATGTGATATTTCTTTGCCAATTTGTTGATGCATGACTTTACGAAAACCTGATAGGTTCTCACATAAACTATCAAAAACCTTGTTAGGGATTCTACAAAGCAGAGTATCTTCTAGCGCGGTAACATCACAGCTATGCGAATTGGTAGCAAATGCATCAAAACCTAATACATCACCCGGTAAATGGAATTCTAAAATTTGTTCTTGACCATCCGCATTAATAATAGATGTTTTAGCAGCTCCCGATTTGATTGCATATATTCCGTTACTTGCATCATTGGCTTTATAAACAGGCTGCTTTTTTAGGACTTTTATTGTTTTATCAATAGACTTCTCTAGTTTTTCTAGTTCTTCTGGGCTTAATCCATGAGGCAGACAAAGATGTCGCAAACTACAGGCATTACAACCAATAACATTTTTTGTGGGAAGAGCAACAGGTGTTTTCATACCCTTTAGATTATGCCTTTTTGGGGTATAAGACAAGTTTTGTGAGTGTGTTACATAATAAGGAAAAAAGTATAATAAAATGTCAGATTTTGCTACTGTTGTTTTTCAGGGGCTTTGATCAAGCCTGTTCTTTATTAGTCACGATATTAGCCACAATATTAGCCACAATATTAGCCACAATATTAGCCACAGTAGAAAGTATAAATTATGAGTCAAATTATTGCAGTTGCTAATCAAAAAGGTGGGGTAGGCAAAACCACCACAAGCGTTAATTTAGCCGCTTCTTTAGCAGCAATTAAACGCAAAGTATTGATTATAGACATGGACCCACAAGGTAATGCGACCACAGGCTTAGGTCTTGATAAGCATGAAATGCCGGTGCGTTTGAGCGATGTGATTTTAGGTGATGCGAGTGCTGAAAGTGCTATTCAACAGGTAGCAGATTCAACCATTGAAGCCTTAGCAGGCGGCCCTGATTTAACCATTGCCGAATTTGAAATGATGCGCATGGACGAGCGTGAGTTTCGTCTGCGCCGAGCTTTGGCAGGTATTCGAAATCGCTATGATTATGTCATTATCGATTGCCCTCCATCGTTAAATATGCTCACAGTTAATTCCTTAGTGGCTGCCGATGGCGTGCTTATTCCGATGCAGTGTGAATATTATGCCTTAGAAGGATTATCCGCTTTGATGGGCTCAATCGAGCAGATTCGCGAACATGCCAATGAAGACTTGGAGATTATTGGGTTGTTACGCACCATGTATGACCCGCGTAATAATTTATCGCGAGATGTGTCGCGACAACTATCTGAATATTTTGAAGAAAAACTTTACAATACGTCTATTCCTCGCAATATTCGTCTTGCCGAAGCACCTAGTCATGGCTTACCTGTGTTGATGTATGATAAACGCTCCAGAGGCGCATTAGCTTATTTGGCGTTAGCGGCAGAAATGATTCGTAAAGATGCGGCGCGTCAAGCGGCTTAGAATAATTTAAGGATTTAGATTAAAAATGGCGATTAAAAAACCAGCTTTAGGACGTGGCTTAGATATATTGTTAAGTTCTTCATCGAAGGGTATTAATAAAGACAGCGTACTTAAAAAATTACCAGTAGAAAAAATACAAAAAGGTAAGTATCAACCACGTACCAGTATAGACCCCGATGCATTACAAGATTTAGCGGAATCAATCAAAGCGCAAGGTTTAGTACAGCCTGTGGTGGTACGTCGCCTAAGTGCCGGTGGTTATGAACTGATCGCAGGGGAGCGTCGCTGGCGCGCATCTCAAATAGCCGGTTTGCATGATATACCTGCCATTATTCGTGATATTCCAGATCAAGCAGCAGCAGCGATGTCGCTTATCGAAAATATTCAACGCGAAGATTTAAACCCATTGGAAGAGGCGGTTGCCATGAGCCGTTTAATTGCAGAATTTGGTCTAACGCATCAACAAACGGCGGAATCGGTTGGGCGCTCGCGTACGGCTGTGACTAACTTATTACGTTTGATTGAATTAGAAGATGATACAAAGGCATTGTTAGATACCCGCCAACTGGATATGGGGCACGCACGTGCATTGTTAGCTTTAAAAGGTAAAGAGCAGATTAGTACTGCAATGAATATTGCAAAAAAGGGTATGTCGGTACGCGAAACAGAAAGACTCATTAAAAAAATATTAGCATCTGACTCTGCAATCAGTAAAAAACCAGTCGTTAAAGCATTAGAAGTAAAAAAACTAGAAGAATCCTTGTCACAAAAACTGGGGGCAAAAGTTGCGATCCAGTACAACACCAAGGGCAAGGGAAAGCTGGTGGTGGAATATAATAATTTAGATGAACTTGATGGAATCCTAGAGCATATTAACTAGGAGCCTGTCCGAGAACTAGAAATTGACTGCAAATTCCAGAAACATCATAATCTGAATTTATTGAAATCATTAAATAGAACGACTATTCGCCTCTTTCAATAAACTCACCTTATAATATTTCTGAAATTTTCGTTACAATCTTAGTTCTCGGACAGCCTCCTAGTACAGTAAACAGTAATTACAACTACTATGACTCGTCATGATGCCTTATTATTTAATATAAAATTGCCAATAATCAATGGGATAAAGAATAAAGATTTGTAGAATCCAAAGATGATTTCTTTATCAAAAAAACAAGCGTGGTTGGCAGGCTTTACGTTGCTATTAGTGGGCGTGGTAAGCACTACTTTTTGGCATTCTTTACACAGTCCGATGAAACCATTGTATGTCGAATTATTGAATGATACTTCTGAATCAATTCCTGTGGTAGAGATAGAATATGGTAGTCAAGGTCTGCAAGAAAAGGTTTTACTGTTACGCTTGAAACCAAACGAACGTCGTGTAATAGCACTTAATCATAAGCCAGGAATGGGCTTTAATATTGCTGTAGTCTATGCTAATCAAGAAAAAACAGAAATCTGTGCTGGCAAAAATAAGGCATACTGGTTTTTTCGGGCAACGATTACGAAACACGGAATTTACACTACACCTATTCGGTAATTGATCACCTATAATTGATTTAACGTTCTTCATCAATGTTTATTACTTCCAATACAAAATAAATGAAATGCATGATAAAGGTTAAACTTATAGGAGGCTTTGCCTGAGAGGGCAAGGTGCTCCCATTGTTAACTATGTTAACTAATGTTAACTAAGCTCCAACAGGAGAACAACAATGGGTGTATATAATCAACGAAGCTAAAAATCTAGGGGCTGTCCCAGATAAGTACATAATGTACTATCGAGGGCAGTATGAGAAA
>CAZMWD010000070.1:0-9180 GCA_964569685.1 uncultured Cocleimonas sp.
TTTGAAACGGTGAACTGAATTATGCAAAGCTTAGTACTAGTTCGCCGATAGGCTATACTAGAACTTAGCGTGTATTAGTGAGCGGTGTTTGAGCTTGGACATTAGCCCCAATGATCTACCTTTTGTTTCACAAAAATGGACAACTCGACAGAGGGTTTAATAATTGAGTTGCCTTTTTTTATAAATAAAGCGCAAGCTCGCAGACGTCGGCAAAAAGATGCCGACATAATTGAGTTCACCGTTTCAAAAAAAACACCTGAAACGGGTAGCTCACTAAAAATAATGAGCAAAATCAAATAATAAGTACTAGAATCTAAAGGAAAGAAAATAACTATAATAGTTTTACCACATATAAAGGAGAGATAAATGAGTAAACACAACGCTTATTGGAGCGCCAACCTCAAACTCATGGCTTTTTGTTTAGCCATCTGGTTTCTAGTTTCATTCGTATTCGGCATTCTATTGGTCGATCAACTCAACGCATTCAAACTAGGGGGCTACAAACTGGGCTTCTGGTTTGCTCAACAAGGCTCTATTTACGTTTTCTTAGTGCTTATCTTTTTCTATGCATTCATGATGAATCGAATCGACCGTAAATACGGCGTTCACGAAGACCAACACTAAAGGAGCGCGACTAGAATGGACTTAAAAACATTAACGTATATTTTCGTATTCGGTACTTTTGCGCTCTACTTTGCTATCGCATGGTGGGCACGCGCGCGTACAACCAGTGACTTTTATGTCGCGAATAAAGGCGTACACCCTGTACTAAACGGAATGGCAACGGGCGCTGACTGGATGAGTGCAGCCTCTTTCATCTCAATGGCAGGTTTGATCGCGTTTACCGGTTACGGTGGCTCGGTATTCCTGATGGGTTGGACAGGTGGTTATGTACTACTAGCTATGCTCCTTGCACCTTACCTTCGGAAACACGGTAAATTTACCGTTCCGGAGTTTATTGGTGATCGCTTTTACTCAAAAACAGCACGTATCGTTGCGGTTATTTGTTTAATCATTGCCTCTATCACCTACATTATTGGTCAAATGAAAGGCGTTGGCGTTGCATTTTCGCGCTTTTTAGAAATACCTTTTGCAACAGGTCTTGCCATTGGAATGTTTGTTGTTTGGTTTTATGCCGTCTTAGGTGGCATGAAAGGCATCACTTACACCCAGATTGCACAGTATGTTGTGTTGATCTTTGCCTACACCGTTCCTGCGGTATTTATATCAATGCAACTCACCGGCAACCCTATTCCCCAAATTGGATTAGGTAGTAAAATGCTCGGTACAGATATGTATCTACTCGACAAACTGGATTTGATCGTCACTGACCTTGGCTTTAAAGAATACACCACCGCCAAACTCGGTAGCACCGTTAATATGTTTGCTTACACCATGTCATTGATGATTGGTACAGCAGGTTTACCACACGTTATCATGCGTTTCTTCACCGTACCTTCGGTTAAAGCAGCACGTTCTTCCGCAGGTTGGGCATTGTTCTTTATCGCACTACTTTACACGGTAGCACCAGCAGTAGGCGCGATGGCTCGTTTGAACTTAATTAACACCCTTCAACCAGCATCGGGTGAGAACATGGTTTACGAGCAACGTCCGCAGTGGTTTAAAAACTGGGAAAAAACGGGCTTGTTGAAGTTTGAAGATAAAAACAACGATGGTAAGGTTCAGTATTCAGCTAATAAAGAGACCAATGAAATGGTCAAGATCGACCGTGACATCATGGTATTGGCAAATCCGGAAATTGCAAAATTACCTAACTGGGTGATTGCATTGGTTGCAGCGGGCGGTCTAGCCGCCGCACTCTCTACTGCTGCCGGATTATTATTGGCAATATCCTCATCCATCTCCCACGATTTAATGAAGGGTATCTTTACGCCCAATATCTCGGAAAAAACCGAATTGACGGCAAGTCGAATTGTAATGACTTTATCGGTACTGGTGGCCGGTTATCTGGGTTTAAACCCGCCCGGGTTCGCGGCGGGAACGGTGGCACTGGCATTTGGATTAGCCGCCTCCTCCATCTTCCCTGCTTTGATGATGGGTATCTTCTCTAAGACTATCAATGACAAAGCGGTGATCGCAGGTATGCTTGCGGGTATCGGTGTCACTTTACTGTACGTGTTCCAGCATCATGGAATTATGTTCATCAAAGGCACCGAGTTTATGGGCGGCATGGAGAAAAACTGGTTCTTCGGTATTGATCCTAAAGCCTTTGGTTCTATCGGTGCGCTGGTTAACTTTGCAGTAGCATTTATTGTATCCAAAGTCACTGGTCCTGCACCTCCTCATATCCAACAACTGGTTGAAAATCTGCGTGTTCCAGCGGGTTCTGGGAGTGCTAGTTCACACTAAATCATTTTTTAAATAATTTAGTTTTAAAATAAAGGCTTCTATTTAGAAGCCTTTATTTATTGCATAACGTTAATTATTACATGATACGAATGAAGAAAAACAAGTCTTATTTATTATCTTTAGCTTCATGTTCTTCATGCCCTTCATGGTAGAAAATTTTTCTCACTTCGAAACACCCCTTTAGGATATGATAACTTGAAAATCCTCAGAAGAATTCCAATTAAAAATAGATACACCTTATGAACAAACACACAAAATTAGCCGTTATGCTTGCTCCTTTCTTAGCTATCGGAGGCTATATTGCATCGGGATACTATGTTGACGAACAAAATAAAAAAGAACGTTTTTTAAAACTGGAAAGCCAAGGCGAATGCAAAATATTACAAGGTAATTGCGAACTCACTAATGGAAAATTTAGACTGAATATTTCTCAAAAAGAAGGCATTACACACCTCGCAACGACACATCCAATTGATCATGCTGTGATTTCTTTAGTGTTAGATAATCAACAAGAAAAACTATACAAACTTGTAGAAAATAAAGACCGCTTTAACTGGCAGACTAAAACAGATTTATCAGATAAATCTAAAATTCGATTATTAATTACGATTAGTAAAACCAGTTATTTGGCTGAGTTAGATATAAACTGAAGCGTTTAGAGAAATAACAATGGAAGTAGAACTTACCGCAATCTACCCCGGCACATTCGACCCCATCACCCTTGGTCATGCAGACCTTGCGTGTCGTGCCAGTAAATTATTCGATAAAATTATTATTGGCGTTGCATCCAGCCCTAAGAAGAAAACGCTGTTTTCCTTAGCAGAACGCACGGCAATGGCTGAGGAAGTATTCGCAGATAAACCCAATATAGAAATCGCCAACTTTGAAGGCTTACTGATTAATTTTGCAAAAGATAAAAAAGCCACCATCATTATTCGTGGAATGCGCGCCGTTTCTGATTTTGAGTTTGAATTTCAACTCGCCAGCATGAACCGTTCACTAGCACCCAGTATTGAATCGGTATTCTTAACTCCAACAGAAAAGTTCTCTTTCTTATCTTCAACATTGGTTCGGGAAGTGTCTCAGTTGGGTGGTGATGTATCTGATTTTGTGCATCCTATCGTAGATAAAGCCTTACAAAATAAATACCAAAAAGAACAATCATAAATATCATCGAAGCATAAAAAAAAGAGGGCTAAAAGCCCTCTTAAAATCATAAAACTAAATAAATGATGTTACTTCAAACGGTAACGTACACCAAAGTTTACAGAGTGATCCGTACCATCGGCTCTTTCGCCCGTTGACAATGTGTTATTACCATCACTGTTTTTAACTTTTGCCGCCAGCGTAAGATCAAGAGAATTACCTAATTCATAGATTAATTGCGATGTGAGTGTATTTGTCGTTACATCGTCGCTATCGGTCGCAGAATGATTATAGTTCAAACTCCAGCTATTCTCCCAATCAAGACGATCGTCTAATTCATGCGTTAAACTCATATTGTTATCAAGGCTATACGATGCTTTATCATCAAACGTTGTTAATAATGTTGCCACATTTGAAAACTGGGTCTCATTGCTCAAAGGCTTATGATATTCACCCCCTAATTCAACACCGGGGTTATCTTTAAGTCCTTCAAAATTTGTACCCACATAAGCCAATCCTGCACGTACTTTCCAACCATATTTACGTGTGGAGATTCTTTCATCAAGCAATACATCTCGTGCGCCCAAAATACCGGCTGCATCCAAAGAACCTGTAACTCCAGAGGTTTTTAATACTTTTTCAATATCGCCGACCCAATGTTGTTGATAGTACTTTGCGCGAGCACCGTGTTTACTTTTGTATTCGTTCTCACGAGAAATAATTTTCGCGATTTGATTATAGGCAGCTTTTGATGGCGCACTCGCAATTGAACCACGTTTACGCAATTCATCTACAAGGCGTATTGCCTTAGCCATAGGGGTTACATTGGTGACACGACCGTAACCAAGACCTCCTGATAATTTAGTTTGTAAATCTTCAAAAGCATCATCAGCCTGAACACGTGCAGAACCATACCAAAACCCGCCTTTACTGCCTGATGTGAAATAATTATCAACCGTCACACTGGTATCTACATTATAACTATCGGTTGAATTAGCACCTTCAGTACCTGCACGCTTTATTGATCCATCCGTGTTTAATTTTAAGGTTAAATCACGATCAGGGCTACTAACAACACGATCATAATCAACCCCTAAATCCAAATTATAGGAAGACTGTGCATCTTCACGGTTTTTACCCGCATTCATATCTAAAGTAAAGTAGGCATCTTCATAAGATGAGCTGGCTTCATCATAATCATATAAAGAAATATCTGCCGATGCGACACTAGTGATACTGCCCGCTATTACAGTAGCAATAGCTAATTTTAAAGAAAGGTTTTTCATTTGATGCTCCATAAAAATAAATGCTGTTGTGATATTACAACAGTAAAATTCAATAAGTAATATATAGAGTAATTAAACGATAACAAGTTCAATTTATAGATAAATTTAAAAAAATTAATGAGGAATACAAACAAGAAAAGTTACTTAAAAAAATGACTGGAGAATAGTTTGTTGTGGTTTCAATACACCTGCTGGAGATTATTGAGTTATGCTGAGGTCTCAGTCTATAACATTCAAAACAGCATCTTTTAAAACGCTCTCTTCAATTGGGAAACTAATCGTTGTCGCTATTTGATACTGCGCTTCTAATCTAGCAAGTTGCCCTTTGTGTTCTTTATCATAGAAAATAATCACACGCGTATCTTTAGTACGTTGCACCACCGACATCATGGATTCTAAAGAACTGGTTCTATCGCGAAAATCAGATTGATAATTAAACTCTGCCACAATTACATCGGGCGTGCGTTTTTTTAGTAATTTTAATACCTTACGCATGCTGGTTTCGGTCACCACTTCGTAACCTAGCTCTTCGTATAAGGGCGTAAAATTAGGGTAACCCCCTATTTCGCTAACAGCTAATAATAATGGCATCCGAATTACAACTATAATTATAAGTAAAAATCCACGTTCTAAGAACGTGGTTTTGATCTCACCCTAGGAGCCTGTCCGAGAACTAAAAAGCTACTGCAAATCCCATGAACATCATAATCTGAGCTTATTGAAATCGTTAAATAGAACGACTATTCGCCTCATTCAATAATCTCAGCTTATAATATTCCTGTGATTTTCGCTACGCTTCTAGTTCTCGGACAGGCTCCTAGAAGCCTGTCCGAGAAGGGTGTAAGTCTTAATAATATAGACTTTCTCAGGTTTAGCTCCCCTCTTTAGCAAAGAGGGGTTGGGGGAGATTTAAAATATCGTTACTTCCAACAATCTTAAATCCCCCTCAATCCCCCTTCACAAAGGGGGAAGAAAAACGGCATAAACCCAACTAAAGATTAAGTCAATCAGGCTAGAGCCTACGAGCCTACCCGCGCCCCAAGGACGTGGTTATAATATTTAAATATAAACAAATACTTATCCAGTATTTCTCATGCCTGCCGCAATTGCATTAATAGTTAACAATAAACCTTCCAGCCAAGGCGAATCATCTTCACCCGAAAGAGCTAAATGCTCGCGATGACGACGTAACAGTGTTAATTGAATATGATTTAACGGATCAAGATACGGCTCACGACGGCTCAATGAATATTGCAATAAGGGCGTTTCGTCCATCAAGGCATCCAGTTTTGCTAAGCTTAATACTTCCTCAACAGTGGTATGATATTCATCCGCAATCATCGAATAAATTTCCATCGAACGTTGTTTGTTTTTCCACAAACCTGCATATTCTTTAGCGGTATCCATTTGCGCTTTATATAACGCCATTTGCACATTACTTAACAATGAGCGGAAAAATGGCCATTTCTGATACATTTCACTTAATAGAGCCTCACCGTTTGGATGTTCGGTACGAATCGCTTTTAAACCACTGCCAATTCCGTACCAAGCCGGCAAAGTATGCCTTGCTTGCGCCCAGCCGAAGACCCACGGAATCGCACGTATCGACGCTTTAGAACGGTCTGTTTTACGATGCGATGGACGTGAGCCGATATTCAACTGCCCTATTTCGGTTACGGGGGTATTTTCATAAAAATAATCTTGGAAACCATCGGTAAAATCAGTCAGGTCGCGATAGGCTTTCTCACCAGACCCTGCCAAACTTGCCATTGCATCATGATAGGTCGAATCATATTGACCTTGCTTTTTAACCACGGATTGACTGGCTTTTAATAAACCGGTAATTCCCACGCCTAATTCATACACTGCGGTTTCGCTGTTACTGTATTTATTCGACAGTACCTCTCCCTGCTCGGTGAATTTAATTTGCCCTTGTACCGTATCAGGTGGCTGAGAAAGAATTGCCTCATGCGTTGGCCCACCACCGCGCCCGACCGTACCACCACGACCGTGGAATAATCGACATTTCACGCCGTATTTATCGGTTAATGCGATGACTTGTTTCTGGGCGCTATACAAATTCCATTGGGATGCCAAAATTCCACCGTCTTTACACGAATCTGAATAACCCAGCATCACTTCTTGTAACATGCCCGATGTTTTTAACAAACTCATGTAAGTTGAGTCTTCAAACAGATTCGTCAGTACTTCTACGATGTGTTGTAAATCTTCGATGGTTTCAAATAAAGGTGAAATTTTGATATTACAAAACGTATTGCCTTCGCTATCTGTCCCTACCAACCCGGCTAATCGTGCTAAAAACATCACTTCCATTACGTGACTTGCGGTGTGTGTCATGGAAATAACATAGGTGCCAAATAACTCATCACCCGTTTCTGCGCGCATTTCCACCATCGCATCAAACACTTCCATGGTTTCGATGGCGGTTTCTGTTAATGATTCGGGGTTCGCTTTAGGTAAATGTTTACGTGTAATATATCCGCTAAGCAATTGAATCCGTTGTTGTTCATCAAGCGAGTTATAATCAACATCAGGTGAAAACTGCTGCAACACTTCATTCACTGTACCACTGTGAACGGTTGATTCTTGGCGAATATCCAACTCGTAAAGTGAGAAACCACAGGTTTCTGCAAGACGAATCAGGTCTTTTAATTCGCGTTTAGCAATCGCTCCATCGTTATGACTGATTAATGAATTGCTGATTAAATACAAATCGCCTAAAAACGCATCAATACCCGAATAACCTGCTTTAGAGCCTTGGGTAAATTTACCATTCAAACGATCTTGCACGTTTGCTAGCGTTTTATTAATGCGATACAACATGATGCTTAATTTACGGCGGTACGGCTCGCGTCGAAATAAATCAGGACGCTTTTTAAACGTTTTAGCCTCGTACTTTTCATTATCTGCATTCAACGATGCTTGAAAACTTTCATTTGGAGTAATAAAGTCTAAATCATGAGTAAGGACGCTACGCAGGTCATTCAAGCGTGTTTTGTATTCTTTTAACGCTTCTTTCATGTGTAAACGAATCGCATTACGCGTCACTTTTGGCGTAACAAACGGGTTGCCATCTCGGTCGCCACCAATCCATGAACCAAATTTAAGTACGGTTGGAATGGTAATTGCACCACGCCCATAAACCTTACGTGTTGCACGTTCGAAATAACGGTACACCGTAGGAATCGAATCAAATAGGCTGGCACGGAAATAATACAAGCCGTAACGTACCTCGTCTTCAACCGTGGGCTTTTTATGACGCACTTCACTGGTGCGCCACAAAAGCTGAATCTGTGCTTTTAACTGACGATGACTACTTTCAACTTCTTCTTGGGTTGGATTAGAGCGTTGTAGTTCATCTATATTTAAGAAGATACGACGTTGTAACTTCATCATGGTACGGCGACGAGCTTCGGTCGGGTGTGCGGTAAACACAGGTGTATAACGTAATTCGTTAATCACCTGTTGCACTTCATCCGCGCTTAAACCCGCTTCTTTTAATTCGATTAATGTATTTAAAAACGAACCTTCCCAGAGTTTATGTCCTTCATTTTCATGGTACAAATCACGCCGGCTTCTATGTAAAAAATCTTCTTCTACAATATTAGAAAGCACGTAAAAAATATTAAAAGAACGTGTCACCTTATCCAGCATATCGCTATCGAGTTTTTCTATATATTCCATTAACGCTTGTCGCTTAGCATTATCATCCGCATGACGAAGGCTTATATAGCCTTGACGAAGATGCTCCACACTATCCAACAATGCGTCCCCTTCTTGTTCTTTAATCACCTCTCCTAATAGATTACCGACAATGCGTACTTGATCTTGTAGGCTCTGTACTTGCATAGGCTGTTGGGTTGTAGAAGATTGTGACTGCTGATTTTTATTTGTATTCATAGGGGCAAGCAATAAATAGAATTGGGGAAGAAGGATGATAGAGGTCTTGATGAAATATGCAAGGGGTAGATAGCCCCTAAATAGTTAAACACACGCAAAATAAGCGTTCCGAATCTGAGACCTTTGCATTGTTGCAACTAAAAATAAATAAAAATATTTGCACTCATATCAGTAATATTTATCAACAAATACAAATAATTAAACTCATAACTTAAATCTCGCCACAGCTTCATTCATAAAACTATCATTGACATTAGTTTTTTTTTTGAGTTAATCTATACGGGATATAAAAACCCCTCATGGATGATATAAAAAAATGAAACCACACACCCCTAAACGTGTTTCGAGCAATACCAATAACCCATATTCAATTAAACTATCCTTGCTTTTCACAAGCATGGTAAGCGCACTTTTCATTGGCATAACAATGACTGCTTGTAGCAATAATGATTCAGCA